>JAJZHS010000165.1 GCA_021798395.1 Pseudomonadota bacterium | reverse complement strand
GCGCCGGCTGCAGCGTGCTGCTGGCCGCCGGCGACACCTTCCGTGCCGCCGCGCGCGAGCAGCTCGCGGCCTGGGGTGAACGCAATGCGGTGCAGGTCATCGCGCAGCAAGGCGGCGACCCGGCCGCGGTCGCGTTCGACGCCGTCAGCGCCGGGCGCGCGCGCGGCAGCGACGTGGTCATCGTCGACACCGCCGGGCGGCTGCCGACGCAGCAGCATCTGATGGAAGAGCTGAAAAAGATCCGGCGCGTCATGGCCAAGGCGATGGACGGCGCGCCGCACGAGGTCTTGCTGGTGATCGACGCGACCAACGGGCAGAACGCGCTGGCGCAGTTGCGCGCGTTCGACGAGGCCGTGGGGCTGAGCGGCATCATCCTGACCAAGCTCGACGGCAGCGCCAAGGGCGGGGTGATCGCGGCGATCGCGCGCGAGCGCCCGGTGCCGATCTACTTCGTCGGCGTCGGCGAGTCGCTCGACGACCTGCAGGCGTTCGACGCGCAGGCTTTCGCCCGCGCCCTGCTCGATTGATCCCGGCGGGGGTTCAGGGCGGGGCGGTTTAGCACTCCATCGCCCAGAGTGCTAAAATGGCCTTTGACAGACTCAGGAGGACGGGAGATGGCCGATACCAGCGCTCTGACCTATGCCGTTGCGCCGCGCAAGGCGGCGTCGCACTGCGCCGTGGGCTTTCCGGCCCAGGTTCCCGGTCTGGGCAACCTGGAGTCGTACATCGCCGCGGTCAACCGCATGCCGATGCTCAGCGTCGACGAAGAACGTGCGCTGGCGCGCGACTGGCAGGAGCGCGGCGATCGCGACGCGGCCGGGAAGCTGGTGATGTCGCATCTGCGCGTCGTCGTTTCGGTGGCGCGTCACTACCTGGGCTACGGGCTGCCGCACGCCGACCTGATCCAGGAGGGCAACGTCGGCCTGATGAAGGCCGTGCGTCGCTTCGATCCGAGTCAGGGCGTGCGCCTGGTCAGTTACGCGCTGCACTGGATCAAGGCCGAAATCCACGAATACATCCTGCGCAACTGGCGCCTGGTCAAGGTTGCGACGACCAAGGCGCAGCGCAAGCTGTTCTTCAACCTGCGGTCGATGAAGCAGGGCATGGAAGGGTTTCGCGACGCCGAAATCGACGCCGTGGCGCGCGAACTCGACGTCAAGCGCAGCGATGTGATCGAAATGGAACAGCGCATGAGCGGCGCCGACATCGCGCTGCAGCCCGCCGGCGACGAGGGCGGTGAGGGTTTCGGCCCGATCGCCTACCTGTCCGACCGCAGCGACGAGCCCGACGCGGTGCTCGAGGCGCGCGGCCGCGAGCGCATGCAGCAGCAGGGCCTGAAGCGTGCGCTGGCGCTGCTCGATGCGCGCAGTCGGCGCATCGTCGAGCAGCGCTGGCTGGCGGTCAACGACGACGGCAGCGGCGGCAAGACCTTGCACGAACTGGCCGCCGAGTACGGGGTGTCGGCCGAGCGCATCCGCCAGATCGAAGCGCAGGCCATGAAGAAAATGCGCAGCAACCTCGCCGAGTATGCCTGATCGCCCCCCGGTCCGAGCCCGGCGCTGCATGCTGGAAACCACTATATATAAATAGATCAATATTGACGGATACTTCGCGGCTGTGCGCGCCCGAAACGGCGCTTGTCCCGCCCACCGAGGAGTCCTGTCGATGTTGGTTCCGTCACCACGTTTGTCGCCGGCGCGCGCCGCGCTCGCCGCCGCGCTGTTCGCCGCCTTGCCGCTTGCCCGCGCCGCGTCGGCGCCGGCGCCGGCGCTGATGTCTCCGCAGTGGGCGGCCGCGTTCTGCGCGGCGTGGAACGCCACGCCGCAGCTCAGCCAGGGTCTGGCCGGAGAATGGCTGCACGACGACAAGGGCCGCGGCTACAAGATCATCGAGCTGTACCGCGACGATTGCGGCAAGGCGGGATCGGTCGAGTTGAAGATCGTGCCTCGGGATGCTCGGGCGGCGTGCAGCTACGGCGGCGTGCCGAAGATCGAGCCCGATTTCGATGTCGACTTCCTGATGCATGCCAAGACAGCCGACTGGCTGGCGATGGGCCGCGGCGATCCAGGACCGATGTGGGCGATGATGAGCGGGCGGCTGCAGTTCCAGGGTCCGAAGCTGGTCGCCATGCGCGCGATCAAGCCGTTCGCCAGCTTTCTGCGCCTGGTCGGCAGGGTTCCCGCCGACGCCGCGACCTGCCCTCCCGCGCGCTGAACGCGCCCGCGCGCCGCGGCGCGCGGGCCGCTACAGCAGCACGATGTCGAACTGGTGCGGCGCGTAGCCGGCCTCGACGCGCAGCGCGATGGGCTTGCCGATGAAGTCGGACAATTCGGCCAGGTGTGCGCTTTCTTCCTCGAGCAGCAAGTCGATGACCGGATTCGAGGCGACGATGCGGAATTCGCGCGGGTTGAACTGCCTGGCCTCGCGAAGGATCTCGCGCAGGATGTCGTAGCAGGTGGTGCGCGCGGTCTTGATCTGGCCGCGTCCGTCGCAGGTCGGGCAGGTCTCGCACAGCAGGTGGGCGAGCGACTCGCGCGTGCGCTTGCGTGTCATCTCGACCAGGCCGAGCTGCGAGAAGCCGTTGACCGTCACGCGCACGCGGTCGCGGCTCAGCGACTTCTTCAACTCGTCGAGAACCGCGGCGCGGTGCTGCGCGCTGTGCATGTCGATGAAATCGATCAGGATGATGCCGCCGAGATTGCGCAGCCGCAACTGGCGCGCGATCGCCTGCGCGGCCTCGAGGTTGGTCTTGAAAATCGTCTCGTCGAAATTGCGCGCGCCGACGTAGCCCCCGGTGTTGACGTCGATCGTGGTCATCGCCTCGGTCTGGTCGATGATCAGGTAGCCGCCCGACTTCAGATCGACGCGCCGGCCCAGCGCGCGTTCGATTTCGGCGTCGACGCTGTACAGCTCGAACAGCGGCCTTTCGCCGCGATACAGCTGCAGGCGGTCCGAAACGCCGGGCGTGTACTCGGCGGCAAAGGCTTGAAGCTTGTCGAAGTTTTCGCGGGAGTCGATCTGGATCAGTCGCGTCGACTCGGTGACGAGATCGCGCAGCACCCGCTGCGCCAGGCTGAGTTCCTGGTACAGCAGCGCCGGCGCCTGCACGTTGCGCATGCGCCGCTGCAGCGCGCTCCAGGTCTTGCGCAGATAGGCGATGTCGTCGCGCAACTCGGCATCGCCGACGTCTTCGGCGTTGGTGCGCACGATGAAGCCCGCGCCGGCGTCCGCGTCGTGCGCGCGCGCCAGTTCGGTCAGTCGCTGGCGCAGCGCGTCGCGCAGCGCGGGGTCCTCGATCTTCTGCGACACGCCGACTCGGTCGTCCTGCGGCAAATGCACCAGCAGCCTGCCGGCCAGTCCGATCTGCGTCGACAGGCGGGCTCCCTTGGCGCCGATCGGGTCCTTGATCACTTGCACCAGCAGCGACTGCCCCTCGAACACCAGTTTTTCGATCGGCAGCGCGGCCTGCCGTTCGACTCCGAGCATGCGCTGCCACAGGTCGGCCACGTGCAGGAACGCGGCGCGCTCCAGGCCGATGTCGACGAACGCCGACTGCATTCCCGGCAGCACCCGGACGACGCGTCCGAGGTAGACGTTTCCGGCCATGCCGCGCTCGAGGGTTCGCTCGATGTGGAGCTCCTGCACCGCGGCCTGCGCGATCAGCGCCACCCGCGTTTCCTGCGGCGTGATGTTGATCAGCAGATCTTCCTGAGTTCCCTGGGCGTGCATCACAGCGCTCCGGCGCCGCGCAGCAGCGCGGCGGTCTCGAACAGCGGCAGGCCCATGATTCCCGAATGGCTGCCGCTGATGTGCGCGATGAACGCGGCCGCGCGCCCCTGCACCGCGTAGGCACCGGCTTTGCCGAAGGGTTCGCCGCTGGCGATGTACGCCTGCAGTGCGGCGTCGTCGACCGTGGCCATGCGCACGCGGCTGACGCTGAGCGCGGCGTCGAGCCGGCTGCCGCGGGCCAGCGCGACCGCGGTCAGCACCCGGTGGGTGGTGCCGCCGAGCGCGCGCAGCATGGCCGCGGCCTCGGTCGCGTCGGCCGGCTTGCCGAACAGCCTGCGGCCCAGCGCCACCGTGGTGTCGGCGCACAGGATGGCGCCTTCGGGCAGACCGCGGCGGCGCAGCCGGGCGCGCGCCGCCTGCAGCTTGAGCGCGGTGACGCGCTGCACGTAACGCGTCGGGGTCTCGCCGCGCAACGCCTGCTCGAGGGCTTCGGCGTCCTCGTCGGGGTCGGGTTCGAGCAGGGCGAACGCGACGCCGATCTGGCGCAGCAGTTCGCGCCGCCGCGGGCTTGAAGAAGCGAGGTAAACGATGGTCTTGGACTGCATGGGGGCGAAGCGATCGACAGACTCCGATCATACCGGCTGGCGCTGCGCGCCGAATCGGCGCGCAGCGCCGCAGCGCGCGAGCGGATGAAGGACAATGCAGATTTGACGGGCTGTTGACGATGTCCCTGCTGAGCTGTACTGATTTGTGCCTTGCGTTCGGCCACGTGCCGCTGCTCGACCACGCCGCGTTCGCGCTCGAGCCCGGCGAGCGCGTCGGCCTGATCGGCCGCAACGGCAGCGGCAAGTCGTCGCTGCTGAAAATCGTCGCCGGGCTGCAGCAGCCCGACGACGGGCGCGTGGTGCTGCAGCAGGGTGCGCGCCAGGTCTACGTGCCGCAGGAGGCGGTGTTCGCTCCCGGCGCCAGCGTGTTCGACGCCGTCGCCGACGGCGTGGCCGAGGCGCGCGCGCTGTGCGATCGTTTCGCCGCCCAGCCGGCCGGCGAGGACATGGACGCGCTGCTCGCGCGCATTGAACTGCTCGACGGCTGGAACTGGCGGCAGCGCGTGGCGCAGGCGCTCGAGCGTCTGGGCCTGGACGGCGACGCGCGCGTCGACGAACTGTCGGGCGGCATGCGCAAGCGCGTCGCGCTGGCGCGCGCTCTGGTCGCCGACCCCGACGTGCTGCTGCTCGACGAACCGACCAACCATCTCGATCTCGACGCCATCATCTGGCTGGAATCGCTGCTGCAGGGCTTTCGCGGCACGGTCGTTCTGGTCACCCACGATCGCGCTTTTCTCGACGCGGTGGTGACGCGCATCGTCGAGCTCGATCGCGGCGCGCTGCGCAGCTATCCGGGCAATTTCGCCGCGTTCGAGGCGCGGCGCGCGCAGGCGCTGGACGACGAGGCGGCCGCGGCGGCGCGCGCCGACAAGCTGCTGGCGCAGGAGGAAGCGTGGATGCGCAAGGGCGTCGAAGCGCGGCGCACGCGCAGCGTCGGGCGCGTGCAGCGGCTGCAGCAATTGCGCGCCGCGCGTGCGGCACGGCGCGAGACGCTGGGCCGGGTGCGGCTTCAGCTCGACGCGGCGGCCGCCGGCGGGCACATCGTGGCCGACCTCGACGACGTGCATCTGGCGCTGGGCGGCCGGTCCCTGCTGCGGGGGGTCTCGACGACGATCCTGCGCGGCGACAAGGTCGGCGTGGTCGGGCCCAACGGGGCGGGCAAGACGACGCTGCTCAAGCTCATCCTGGGCGAGATCGAGCCCGACTCAGGGCGGGTGCGGCGCGGCACCCGCCTGCAGGTGGCGTATTTCGACCAGATGCGCGCCGCGCTCGACCCGCAGGCCACGCTGGTCCAGACCATCAGTCCGGGCGGAGAGTGGATCGAGATCGGCGGCGCGCGCAAGCACGTGATCGGCTATCTGGGCGACTTCCTGTTCTCGCCGCAGCGCGCGATGTCGCCGGTCGGTTCGCTGTCCGGAGGCGAGCGCAACCGGCTGCTGCTGGCGCGGCTGTTCGCCCGTCCGGCGAACCTGCTGGTGCTCGACGAGCCGACCAACGACCTCGACGTCGAGACCCTCGAACTGCTCGAACAGTTGCTGCAGGAGTTCGACGGCACGGTGTTCCTGGTCAGCCACGACCGTCGTTTCCTCGACCACGTCGTCACCAGCACGCTGGTCGCCGAGGGTGCAGGGTGCTGGCGCGAATACGAGGGCGGGGTCGACGACTGGCTGGTCCAGTCCCGGCGTCGGCGCGAGGCC
>JAJZHS010000164.1 GCA_021798395.1 Pseudomonadota bacterium | reverse complement strand
GCCTCGTCGAGTGCGACGCCGAGCGCGCGCAGGTGGCGCGCACTGCCGACGACCACGGTGGCGCCGTCGACCCGCGCCTGCGCGCCGTGGCCAGCGCTGGACACGAACTCGAGCGGCGCCGCAGGCTCCAGCCCACGCTGGCGCGCGGCCTGCACCACGGCGCGCGCCAGCGGGTGTTCGGAGCCGCTCTCGACCGCGGCGGCCCAACCCAGCACGCGCGCGTCGTCGACCCCGGCCGCGCTCCACACCGATGTCAGCGATGGCCGAGCCGCGGTGATGGTTCCGGTCTTGTCGAGCAGAACGGTGTCGACATGCGCGAGCGCCTCCAGCGCCTCGCCCTTGCGGAACAGCACGCCGAGTTCGGCCGCGCGACCGCTGCCGACCATGATCGCCGCCGGCGTCGCCAGGCCCATTGCGCACGGGCAGGCGACGACCAGCACCGCGACCGCGGCGAGCAGCGCGTGGCTGATCGCAGGCGCCGGACCGAACAGCATCCAGGCGGTGAAACTGGCCAGCGCCACCGCCAGCACGGCGGGCGTGAACACCCGCACCACGCGGTCGGCCAGGCCCTGGATCGGCAGCTTGCCGCCTTGCGCCTGTTCGACCAGCCGAACGATCTGCGCCAGCACGGTTCCGGCGCCGACTTCGGTGACCTCCACGCCGAGCAGACCTTCCTGGTTCACGGTGCCGGCGCGCACCGCCGCACCCGTGCCGCGCGCCACCGGCAGCGGCTCGCCGCTGAGCATCGACTCGTCGACGTGCGACGCGCCTTCGCGCACCACGCCGTCGACCGGCAGCCGCTCCCCAGGGCGCACGACCACGGTGTCGCCGACGCGCACCTCGGCGATCGGCACGTCGCGCTCGGCGCCGTCACGCCGCACGCGCGCGGTCGGCGACTGCAGCCCGGCCAGCGCGCGCAGCGCGGCCGAGGCGCGCCCCTTGGCCAGCTGCTCGAGATACTTGCCCAGCAGAACCGCGGCCACGACCACCGCGCTGGAGTCAAAATAGACATGCCGCGCCGCGGCCGGCAGCACACCGGGCACCAGCAGCACCAGCATGCTGTAGGCCCACGCGGTGCCGGCGCCGCTGGCCACCAGCGCGTTCATGTCCGGTGCCAGGTGGCGGTACGCGGTCCAGCCACTGCGCAGGAACCGCCGCCCGGGGCCGAACACGACCACGCTGGCGGCCAGCGCCTGCAGCCAGTCCCACAGCGCCGGCGGCGCCAGCCGCGCCTGCAGCCGCGCCATCTCGGGCCACAGCATCGGCCCCATCGCCAGCGCCATCACAAGCACCGCCAGAGCCAGCGCGAGCAGCACGTCGCGGCGCATCGCGCGCAGCTGCAGCGTCTTGTGCCGTGCGGCTTCGTCGCCGTCGCCTGCGGCGCGCGCGCCGTAGCCGGCGGCGACGACCGCCGCGATCAGCCCGGGCGCCTGCACCATGGCCGGCAGATAGCGGACGCTGGCGCGTTCGGTGGCCAGGTTCACGCTCGCCGCGAGCACGCCGGGCGTGGCGCGCAGCGCGCGCTCGACGCGGCCGACGCAGGCCGCGCAGGTCATGCCCTGCACGTCGAGTTCGAGCTCTGCGCTGCGCGGCGCGTAGCCGGCGTCGGCGACGCTGTCGAGCAGCCGTTGCGCGTCGGTGCGCGCCGGGTCGTACTGCACGGTGGCGCGTTCGGTGGCCAGGTTGACGCTGGCGCGCACCCCGGGCAGCGCGGCCAGCGCGCGCTCGACGCGTGCGCTGCATGAAGCGCAGGTCATGCCGTCGACGTCGAAGCGCAGTTCGCACGCGGGCGCGGCGTCGGATGCGTTGGCGACCATGACGCTCAGTTCCGCGGCGCGCGCGTCAGCGCGGCCAGGATCGGGCAGGTGCGGGCCGGGCCGTGTCCCGGGCACTGGTCGCTCAGGGCCTGCAGCCCGCTCCTGAGCTGGCGCAGGTCGTCGATGCGCGCGTCGATCTGCGCGATGCGCCTGTGCACCACAGCTTTCACCGCGGCCATGTCGGCGTCGGCGTGCAGACCGAGCAGTTCACCGATGTCGGCCAGCGAGAACCCCAGCGCCAGCGCGCGGCGGATGAATTGCAGCCGCTCGAGCGCGTCGGCGTCGTACAGCCGGTAGTTCGCTGCGCTGCGCGCGCTGGGCCGCAGCAACCCGAGGCGCTCGTAGTGGCGCAGGGTTTCGGGGGCCAGCGCCGCGCTGCGCGCGAGCTGGCCGATGGTCATCGCCGGCATGCTCGCTCCATCAAGTCTGTCATAGGGTGTAATGTTACCGCGCACGCAAGCCGCGCCGCGGCGAAGCGCCGGCGCAATCTTTGCCCTGCGTCAAACCTCCGCGTCGAGCCCGGCGGCGAGGCGGATCGCGCCCGGCGCCACGCGCCCCGCGTGCCAGCGGCGCACGCCGACCATGTCGTCGTCGCGCGCCAGAAGGCCGACGGCGTGCAGGCGGTGGACGTGGGCGATGGCCTCGCCGAGCGCGAAACCGAGCTGGTGCGCGTCCAGCGTGCGCTGGAACAGCACTCCGAGCAGCTCGTAGGCGCTGCGCGGCTGCGCGCTGCAGGCCTGCACGACGGCGGCGAGCCGTTCGGCGTGGTGCACGCGCAGTTGCCGCACGCGGCCGTGCACGCCGATGAACGGCAGGCCGTGCGACGGCAGCACGCGGGTGTTCGCGGCAAGCGCCTCGAAGCGGGTCAGCGCGCGCAGGTAGCGGCCCAACGCGTCGGCCTGCGGTTCGATCGGGTAGACCGATACGTTGGTCGAGATCCGCGGCAGCAGCATGTCGCCCGACAGCAGCAGGTCGTGCTGCGCACACCACAGCGCGGCGTGTTCGGGGCTGTGCCCGGCGCCTTCGATGACGCGCCAGTCGAAGTCGCCGATGCGGATCACCTCGTCGTGCACGATGCGCCGGTAGCGCACCGGCATCTGCGGCACCATGCGGCGGTAGAAATTGCCGCGCCCGGACAGTTGCGCCAGTTCGGCGTCGGGCGCGCCGTGCCCGCGGTAGTGGGCCAGCGCCGACTCCGGGTCGGTCGGCTCGAGCCCGGCGGACATGATCCGCGCGCTGAGGTACTCGCCCTGGGTCATCCACAGTTCGGCGCCGAAACGCGCGCACAGCCAGTGCGCCAGCCCGACGTGGTCCGGGTGCATGTGGGTGCACAGCACCCGGCGCAGCGGCCGGCCCTGCAGGGTGTCGACGAACACCTGCTCCCAGGCCGCGCGTGTGGCGTCGGTCGGCAGTCCGCTGTCGATCGCGGTCCAGCCGTCGCCGTCGGCCAGCAGCCACAGATTGATGTGGTCCAGCGCCAGCGGCATCGGCATGCGCAGCCAGTGCACGCCCGGCGCGACCTGCAGCGCCGCGCCGGGCTGGGGCGCCGCCTCGCCGATCCAGTACTGCGGTGCGTCGCCGCTCATCGAGCGCCCCGTCTATCTTGAGAAAACGCCGGGCCGCCCCTGGGGGCGCTCACGCGCCGATCCCTTCGAGCAGCACGCCGAGTTCGCGCAGCACCGCGGCCACGGTCGGATGCTGCTGCGCGAAACGCAGCGACAGTTCGCGTGCACGCTGCATCAGCCCGCCGGCGCCGCCCGGCGCGCTGGTGTCGAGCGCGCGCCGGATGTCGGCGTCGAGCGCGCTCAACTCCAGCTTCAACGCGTCGTCGAGCGGCGCGCCGGACTCGAGCAGTTGGTGCAGCCGGTCCAAACTCTGCTTGACGGATTGATTGTCCACGGTCGTCCTTCAGCGTGTCGGTCAATGGTGGCATCTTAGAGCGCCCGGCGGATCCGTGCGCCGGCGGCGTGGCATACTTGCTTTTTTTGCTGCATCGCAACGCCATGAACCCGCATACTTGGCTGCTGTACGCGCTGACCGTCGCCGTTGTTTCGGGAATCCCCGGCCCGAACATGCTGCTGGTCATGAGCCACGGCGCGCGCCACGGCTGGCGCCGCTCGATCGCCACCATGGCCGGCTGTCTCAGCGCCCTGCTCGTCATGATCACGCTGTCCGCCGCGGGGCTCGGCCTGGTGTTGCAGGCCTGGCCACGGCTGTTCGACACCTTGCGGCTGGCCGGCGCCGCGTACCTCGTCTACCTCGGTGTGCGCACCTGGCGCGCCGCGGGCCACGCGCACGACTGGGGCGAGGTGCAGGCGGGCGTGCCGCGCACGCCGCGCGCGCTGTACCGCAACGGCTTCCTGGTCGCCAGCAGCAACCCGAAGGCGATCTTGTTCGCCGCCGCGCTGCTGCCGCAGTTCATGACGCCGCAGGCGCCGTGGCTGCCGCAATTCGCCGCTCTGGTGCTGACGTTCGCGGCGATCGAGGTCAGCTGGTATTTCGTCTACGCCGGTTTCGGCGACCGCCTCGGCATGATGCTGCGGCGCGCCGGCGTGGCCCGCGCCTTCCACCGCACCACCGGCGGTCTGTTCATCGGCTTCGGCGCCGCCATGGCGCTGTTCCACGACTGATCCACGCCGGATCGACCGCCCCATCACCCGACCGCCCCCGCACGACGGACCCGAACGACCATGGACTCCAATCCCGCTGCGCGCGTCATGCTGCGCGCCAAACTGCACCGCGCCACGCTGACCGGCGCCGACCTGCACTACGAAGGCTCCTGTGGCATCGACCGCGAGCTGCTCGACGCCTGCGACATCCTGCCCGGCGAGCAGATCGAGATCTACAACGTGACCAACGGCGCGCGGCTGAGCACGTACGCGATCGCCGAGGCGCCCGGCAGCGGCGCGATCACGCTCAACGGCTCGGCCGCGCGCCACGCCGCGCTCGGCGACTTGCTGATCATCTGTACCTACGCGCCGATGGACGACGCCACGGCGCGCGCGTGGCGCCCGCGCATCGCGCTGCTCGACGCGTCCAACCGCATCGCGCGCATGAAAGAGTGAGCGCCCGAGCGCGACATCGCGCTGTCATCGCCGCGCCGTAGCATCGCGGCAGCTGCTGCCCGCTGCACCTGCCGTCGCCATGCCTACCCTGCCCCGCTCCCTCAGGCGCGCCTTGCTGCTGCTCGGCGTCGCGGGCGTGATCGCGATCGCGATCGGGGCCCTGCACGGCCGCTGGGACGTGCTGCGGCACGCCTGCGCGCGCATCGGCCCCTACGGACTGCTGCCGGCGCTCGCCTTGACGCTGCTGAACCTGCAGTTGCGCTTCGCTCGCTGGCAGCTGTACTTGCGCGCGCAGGGCCACGCGCTGCCGCGGCTTGTGCACCAGCTGCTGTTCGTCGCCGGCTTCGCTTTCGCGCTGACCCCGGCCGGCGCCGGCGACGCGTCGCGCGCGCTGCTGTTGCGCCCGCGCGGTGTGCGCTACGCGCACACCGCGGCCGCGCTGCTCAGCGAACGGGTATCGGATCTGCTGGTGCTGTTGCTGCTGGCCGCGCTGCTGCACGGCTGGCTGCTCGCCGCCGCGCTCGGCACCGCGGCGCTGGCCCTGGGCGCTGCGCGCCTGGGGCGCTGGCGCGCCCTGCCGCGCGCCGTGCGCCGGCTGCTGCGCCAGACACGACGCTGCCACGCTCCGGGCTTGCTGCTGCGCGCCAGCGCGCTGGGCGTCGCGGCGTGGAGCGCCGAGGCACTGGCCTTCCACGCCATCGGCCTGCGCCTCGGATTGACACTGCCGCTTCCTCTGGCCTTCGGCGTGTACGCGCTGTCGCTGCTGGCCGGCGCGCTGAGCATCGCCCCCGGCGGCGTCGGCGGCACCGAACTGGCGATGGTGGCGTTGCTGATGGGCTTCGGCGCCGACTTGCCCGACGCCCTGGCCGTGACCTTGCTCACCCGGCTGGCGACGCTGTGGTTCACGGTGGCGCTGGGCGGCGCCGCGCTGGCTTCGCTGCGGCTGACACGCGGCGGAGTCGGCGCGGCCCCGGCGCGCGCGGACTAACTAGAATGACGCGCATCATGACACCGATGCCGCCCAGACGCCTCGGTCCCAGCCGCCGCGCCGCTGCGCCGCGCCCCCACTGGGTCACGCTCGACGTGCTGCTGCACGACGATTTCCCGCACTGCTGACGCGACGCGCGCCGCCGCGCGTGTTGCGCATCCTGCCTGCCGCGCCCGCGCGG
>JAJZHS010000163.1 GCA_021798395.1 Pseudomonadota bacterium | reverse complement strand
CGCGCGCCGCGACGCTGTCGTTGTACTGCCAGGGACTGAACCAGTCCAGTTGCGGAACCGACAAGAACAAGGCCTTGCTCAACCTGCACCTGGCGTGCGGGCAGATCGGGCGCGAGGGCGCGGGCCCGTTCTCGCTGACCGGGCAGCCCAACGCGATGGGAGGGCGCGAGGTCGGCGGCATGGCCAACCTGATGAGCGCGCATCGTGACCTGGCCAACCCGCTGGATCGCGCGCAGGTCGCCGGGTTCTGGGGCGTCGAGTCGGTTCCTGCCGAGCCCGGCCTGAGCGCGCTCGAGATGTTCCGCGCGGCCGCTGAAGGTCGCGTCAAGGCGCTGTGGATCGCATGCACGAATCCGCTGCAATCGCTTCCGGCCGCGGCGCTGACGCGCGCCGCGCTGGAACGTGCCGAACTCGTCGTGGTGCAGGAGGCCTATGCCGACACCGCGACCACGCGTCTGGCGGACGTCGTGCTGCCGGCGGCGGCCTGGGGCGAGAAGGAAGGCACCGTGACCAACTCCGAGCGCTGCATCTCGCGCGTGCGCGCCGCGGTTGCGCCGCCTGGCCTGGCGCGCCCCGACTGGGAGATCGCCGCCGATTTCGGCAGACGCCTCGAAGCCGTGCTGCGCCCGGGCCGCGCCTCGATGTTCGCCTGGCCCGACGCGCAGGCGGTGTGGCACGAGCACCGCGAGACCACGCGCGGGCGCGACCTGGACATCACCGGCCTGAGCTGGGAGGTGCTCGAGCGCGACGGTCCGCAGCAATGGCCGTTCGCCGAAGGGGCGCGGCAGGGCCGCGCGCGCCTGTACACCGATGGCCGCTTCGCCACCCCCGACGGCCGTGGGCGCTTCGACGCGCCGCACTACTCCCCGGTTGCCGAGCCGCGCGACCTGCGCTTTCCGGTGGCGCTGACCACCGGGCGCCTGCGCGACCAATGGCATGGCATGAGCCGCAGCGGCAGTGTCGCGCAATTGTTCGCGCACCGGCCCGGGCCGTCCATCGACCTGCACCCCGCCGACATGGCGCGGCGTGGGCTCGGCGAAGGCGACCTGGTGCAGGTCACGTCGCGGCGTGGCACGCAGATCCTGCCGGCGCGTGCCGACGACGGGCTGGCACAGGGCCAGGCCTTCGCCGCCATGCACTGGGGTCCGGAGTTCGTCACGGGAACCGCCGGCAACGGCAAGCCCACGCTGGGTGTCAATGCCTTGACCCTGGACGCGCTCGACCCCGTGTCGCGCCAGCCCGAGTTCAAGCACGCGGCCGTCAAGCTGCTCAAGGCCGAGCTGCCCTGGCGCCTGGCCGCGTTCGGCTGGATCGACGCCTGCCGGCTCGACGCGGCGCGACGCGAGTTGATGCACTCGCTGCGCGGACTGGCCTATGTGAGTTGCGTGCCGTTCGGCCGCGAGCGCGTCGGCCTGGCGCTGCACGCCGCCGGCGCCGAACGCGCCAGCGAGATCGCGCTGCGCACGGTCGTCGATGTATTCGGGCTCGACGCCCCGGGTGTGCTGCGCTATCGCGACGGCCGCAGCCTGGACGAGCGCGCGGTTCGCCTGGACGGCGACGCTCTCGCGGCGGTGCTGCTCAGCGGGTCCGTGGTGTCCACCGCCGCGCGGACCTGGCTGTACGAACTGCTGACGTCGGCGGGCGCCGCGCGCGCGCTGGGCCGTGCGCTGCTGGCCCCGGGGCACCAGCCCCCGAAGGGCGGCCGCACGCGCGGCGCGCAGGTCTGCAATTGCTTCGACGTGCACGAAGCCGAGATCCTCGCGGCGCTGCGCGGGCTGGCTGGCGACGCGGCGCAGCGCCTGGCCGGCGTGCAGCGTGGCCTGCGCTGCGGCACCCAGTGCGGCTCGTGCCTTCCGGCGCTGCGACGCCTCGTTTCCCAGGAGCAGATGGCATGAACTCGTCCCGCCTGTTTCCCGTGCTGCTGGTGGGGGCCGGGCCGGGCGACCCCGAGCTGCTCACCCGCAAGGCGCTGCGCGCCATCCGCCAGGCCACGGTGATCCTGGTCGACGACCTCGTGCCTCCGGCGTGCCTGCGCGCGGCACGCGCCACGTGCCGCATCGTGCACGTCGGCAAGCGCGGCGGCTGCGCGAGCACATCGCAGGACTTCATCCAGCGCCTGATGGTGGCGCAGGCCCGGCGCGGCGAGCGCGTGGTGCGACTCAAGGGCGGCGACCCCGGGATGTTCGGTCGCAGCGGCGAGGAGATCGCCTGCCTGCGAGCCGCGGGCATCGACGTCGAGGTGATCCCGGGCATCACGGCCGGCGTGGCGGCCGCGGCCGCGGCCACCACGGCATTGACCCATCGCGAGCACTGCCACGGCGTGGCCTTCGTGACGGGACACACGGCGCAGGCCGATGGAGTCGACTGGGTCTCGCTGGTGCGTTCTCGCCTGACCCTGGTGATCTACATGGGCGTCGCCAGCGCGTCGGCCATCCGCCGCGCGCTGCTCGACAGCGGCATGCCGCCCGCCACGCCGGCGATGCTGCTGCAGTCGGTGGGAACGCCCATGCAGCGCCGCGTCGACACCGACCTGAACGCCCTGGACGCCGACCTGCGAGCCGCGGGCCTGGGAAGTCCCTGCGTGATGTTGATCGGCGCGGCGCTCGATTCCGCGATGCAGCACCTTGGCGAGCCGCGCCATGAGGCGACGACGCGCGATTTCGCCTGAGCCGCTCCGCCCCCATCCAGCTGTCCCCCCGAAAGGAGAACGACCATGCAGTCCACCGCCGCCCCAACGCCGAGTATCGCCGGCAGCCCGTCCCGGGCCCTGTTCGGCGCGACCACCGGCTTTTTCATCGGATTCGGAGCCGTCTCGCTGTTCGGCCCCACCGCGCACAGTTTCGTCAAGCTCATGGGCCTGTCGCCCGAACAGGTCGGCCTGCTCGTGGCCATGCCGATGCTGACGGGGTCGCTGTTGCGCATTCCCTTCGGCGCCTGGGTCGACCGCAGCGGCGGCAAGCTGCCCTTCCTGGTCCTTCTTCTGGCCTCGGTGCTGGGCATCGCCGGCCTCTACTGGATGCTGCTCGACCTGTATCCGTCGCACCTGAGCCACGCCCAGTACCCGTTGCTGCTGCTTTGCGGCGCGCTCGGCGGCTGCGGCATCGCCACCTTCTCGGTCGGCATCGGACAGGTTTCGTACTGGTACCCCAAGGCCCGGCAAGGGCGCGCTCTCGCCGTGTATGCCGGGCTGGGCAACACGTCTCCGGGTCTCGTGGCGATCGGCCTTCCGCTGATCATCGCCTTCGGCGGGCTGCGCATGGGCTACCTGGTGCTGCTCGGCGTGGTGCTCGTCGGGCTCGCGCTGTATCTGGCGCTGGGCTACAACGCCCCCTACTTCCAGCTGCGCGCGCAGGGCCTGGAGCCGCGACAGGCCGGCGTGCGGGCACGCGCGCTCGGCCAGGAGCTGCTGCCGGCCTCCAGCGTGCTGCACACGCTGCGCGACGCGGCCGGCAGCTGGCGCACCTGGCCGCTGGTCGGCCTGTATTTCACGTCGTTCGGCGGGTTTCTCGCGCTGACGGCGTGGCTGCCCACGTACTGGAGCACGTACTACGCCGCCGGGCATTGGCTGGCGCTGAGCCTGACGGCCGGGTTCTCGCTGCTGTCGTCGTTGATCCGCGTACCCGGAGGTGCCTGGTCCGACCGACTTGGCGGTGAGCGCGTGGCGCTGCTGTCGTACGCCGTCGTGCTGGTCGGCGCGGCGATGATGAGCCTGTCCAGCGTGCTGGCCTGGAGCGTGTTCGGGGAGATCCTTGTCGGCGCAGGCATGGGCGTGGCCAACGCCGCGGTGTTCAAGCTGGTGCCCCACTACGTCCCCGACGCCGTCGGCGGCACCGCGGGCTGGGTGGGCGGACTCGGGGCGCTGGGAGGCTTCGTCGTGCCGCCGATCCTGGGCCACGTGGCGCAGTCCATGGGGCAGGTCGGCTACGCCCGAGGCTACCTCGTCTACGTGGTGCTGGCCGTCGCCTGCCTGGCACTGACCGCGCTGCTGTACCGCACGCGCGGCGGCATCGCCGCCCCGACGGCCCGCCCAGCCGTCGCCGGCGGGCTGCTCGAGCAGGAGCCCGCCTGAGCCCGCAGGGTGCGCCGGCGCCGTCAATCGCCGCGCGCGGAAATGTCGAAGCCCGCAGCGTACCCCTGCGGGTCGCTGCCGTCCCAGACGCGGCCGTCGATGAGCGTCGAGCTGCGCAGGAGCACGCTCGGCGTGGGCACGCCGAGCGCACCGGCGACCTCGCGGTACAGCTCGACGTCGTTCACCGCGCGCGCCACCGCCTCGTAGTCCGGGTCGTCGCGCAGCAGGCCCCAGCGACGAAACTGGGTCAGGAACCACATGCCGTCGGACAGCCACGGAAAGTTGACCTGCCCGTCGGCGTGGAACGCCATCGCATGGGCGTCGCTTCGGCGGCCGCCGAGGCCGTCGGCATAGTCGCCGAGGATGCGCGGCAGGATGGTGCCAACGGTGGTGTCCACGCATGCCGCGCCGGCGAGCGTGCCCGCCGTCGCTGTGCGGTTGCCCTCCGACGCATCGATCCAGCGGCAGGCCTCGAGAATGGCGGCCATCGCGGCCCGCGTCGTGTTGGGGTGCGTGCGCACGAAATCCCGCGTGGCGCCGAGAACCTTCTCCGGATGATCCGGCCACACTTCCTGGCTCGTGGCCACCGTGAAGCCGACCTCGTCGGCCACCGCTACCGCGTTCCACGGCTCGCCCACGCAACAACCGTCCATGACGCCGGCTCGCATGCTGGCCACCATGAGCGGCGGCGCCACGGTGATCTGCCGCACGTCGCGCAGCGGGTCCACCCCCAGGCTGGCCAGCCAGTAGGACAACCACATGGCATGCGTGCCGGTGGGGAAGGTCTGGGCCAAGGTGTAGCGACGCGCGCCGGCACGCACGGCCGCGCCGAGCTGGGCCGTCGTCGTGATGCCTTCGCGCGCCATGCGCCGCGACAGTGTGATTCCCTGGCCGTTGCGGTTCAGAGTCATCAACACCGCCATGTCGCTGCGCGGGCTGCCGATGCCCAGGTGCACGCCGTACACCATGCCATACAGCATGTCGGCCATGTGCAGCTCGCCCCGCAGCAGCTTGTCCCGCACCGCCGCCCACGAAGCCTCGCGGCAGGGAACGATGCGCACGCCGTGCTTGCGGTCGAAGCCGAGAATCGACGCCATCACCACGGGCGCGCAATCGGTCAGCGCCATGAAGCCCACGCGCACTTGGTCGAGCTCGGGGGCGCCGAACAGAGCCGGGGGCAAGGGGTCGGGCGCGGGATGGGCCATGGCTTCAGGCGGCGCCGTGCCGCGCTTGCGCCGCGAGGCGAGGCGCCGATGGGCACGCGCACGGATTCGAGGCGCGCATGCACTCTTGCAGTGCGAGGCTCATAGCAAGTCCGCCGCGTCGAGGATGCGCTGCGCGATGTCGCTGAGCTTCAGGCCCTTCTCCATCGCCTGGCGCCGCATGCGTGAGTAGGCCTCCTCCTCGCCGATGTGCAGGCGCTTCATCACCAGCCCTTTTGCGCGTTCGATGGTCTTTCGTTCGCTCAACTGCTGCCGTGCCTCGTCGAGCTGGGCCCGCAGCGCGCGCTCACGGGCGAAACGAGCCAGCGCGACCTCGATCACGGGCTTGACCCGGCTAGGCTTGAGCCCGTCGACGATATAGGCGGCGACGCCGGCGTCGACGGCCAGGCGTGCCGTCTCGGCATCGTCGTCGTCGGTGAACAGCACGATGGGACGCGGCGTGTCCCGGGTGGCCAGCACGACGTGCTCGAGCAGGTCGCGCACGCACGACTCAGCGTCCACAATCAGAAGGTCTGGCTGCAGGTCGACCACGCGCGCGTCGAGATCCGCGTCGGCCGGCAGCAGTGCGGCCACCGTGTAGCCCGCGTCCTGCAATCCCTGCACCAGTGCGGCGCCTCGGGCCATGCCCGCTGTACCCCGGAAGCCTGTCCCTGCCGCGCGCGCAGGGTCGTGCATCACCACCGCGACAGTGGGTTTTCTGGGGTCCCTGAGTGGCAGCGACATGACCATGAGCACGCAAATTTCGTGCCTTGGTCTGCCTGGTGGCCTTCGCGACGAAGCGGCGA
>JAJZHS010000162.1 GCA_021798395.1 Pseudomonadota bacterium | reverse complement strand
AGGCCGTGGCGTGCGTGCAGGTGCCGCGCGACCTCGGCGTAGCGCGGCAGCGGCCAGGCCTTCGCGGGCACGCTGGCGCCGCAGAACAGCACCGCATAACGCTGCGTCGCAGGCGGCTCGAAACGCGGCAGCGGCAGCGGCAGCGGCAGCGGCGCGACTGCCGCGTGGCGCGCGGCGGCGACGAAGTGCGCCAGGCGCTGCAGGCGCGCACCTTCGTGCTCGTGCACGGCAGGTGCCGGCGCGATGGCGTCGAAATGCGCGGCCAGCAGCGCGGCGCCCGGGCATCGGTCGACCGCGTCGGCGCCCAGCGTGTAGCGCTGCGGCGCGCACGCGGCGTCCGCCAGCAGCAGGCCGACCTTGTTGCGGCTGACGTCGGTGTCGATCCAGACATCGAACCCGTGCGCGCGCACCGCGCGCAGCAGTGCGCGGCGCGCGCGCAGGCTGCCGCGCCAGCGCGCCTGGTCGATCGCAACGAAGGTGTACGGTACGGAACTGAGGAAGGTGAACGCGGCGAACCGCTGATCGCCGTATACGGTGATGCGGTGGCGAGGCGCCGGAAACAGCGCCGCGTAATACGCCAGGGTCGGCACGAACAGGGCCCAGTCGCCGATTCCGCCGCGCCGGAAAATGCCCACTTCGACGGTGTCGCCGCGCGGCCGCCGCCGCGTGCCCAGGTAGAGCAGGCGGTGCAGCCGCAGCGCGGCCCGCAGCCGCAGGCAGCGAAGCGCGTCGCGGGCGACCTGGCGCAGCCGATGCAGGCGCGGCGCGGTCATCGGAAGTCCTCGACGACGACGTCGGCGTCGGGCGTGGTGCTGTTGCCCAGGCCGCGGACGGCGCGGCAGTCGAGCCGCGGCGTGTCGACGCGCCGCTGCACGCGCGCGCGGTTGTGCGCCTCGTTCGCGCGCGGCTCTTCGCGGTGCCACAGGTGCAGGACCTCGGTGGCCCAGTAGCCGTCGATGCGGGCGCATCCGTGGCGTTGCAGCCTGAGCACGAAATCGGCGTCTTCGTGGCCCCAGCCGTCGAAGGTTTCGTCGAAACCTCCGACGGCCTCGAGGTCTTCGCGCCAGACCCCGAGGTTGCAGCTGCGGATTCCGCGCCAGCGGAACGCGGCTTGCGCGCGCCGCCAGCACGGCGGCCAGCGCAGGTACAGCGCGGCCAGCTTGTTGCAGTGTCCGCGCAGCCGCTGTCGCAGCCAGAATCCGATCGCCGCTGCCGGCGCCGGCAGCGGCACGCGCAGCGCGCGGGCGGTCAGCCCGGCGTCGAGCAGCACACGGCTGCCGTTGACGAAGCAGCCGCTGCGCGCAAGCGCGCGATGGCGGCGAACGAAGTCGGGCTGCGGCACGCAGTCGCCGTCGAGAAACACCAGATAGTCGCCGTCGGCCAGTCGCGCGCCGAGGTTGCGCGCGGTCGCCGCGGTGAAACCGCGGTCGGGGTGCCAGACCCGGCGCAGCGTCAGGCCCAGCGTCGGCGCAACTGCGTCGAGCTCGCTGCGCTGCGCCGGGCTCGATCCGTCGTCGGCGACGACGACCTCGAACGCGCGGTCGTCCTGCGCGGCCAGCGCGCGCAGCACCGCGAGCAGCGCGTCGGCGCGGTTGTAGGTCAGCACGACCACGCTGAGCGCGCGCGGCGCGCCGTGCGCTACGCGGCTCGCTGCAGCAGCCATAGTTTCAGGTAGCGGTAGTACGCGCCTTGTGCGTTCGACACGGCGAGCACGAAGCCCAGGCGGCCGTCAAGCCAACCCAGGCGCAGCACGTAGCCGCGCACGAAGGTCCACGCGCCGTGCAGCACGGCGCGGCCGACTCCGCCGCGCCGGCCACGGGCGTGCATTTTCAGCGCGCCTGCGCGCGAATAGGCGTTGAGTTTGTCGAGCACTTCGTCGAGATCGCGGAAACTGTCGTGCAGCAGCGTGCCGCGCAGGCGCCCGCGCGGGCCTTCGGCGCACAGGGTCTCGTGCACGATGTCGTCGCTGAAACGCGCCTGCGTGCGCCGGAACAGGCGCACGACGAGGTCCGGGTTCCAGTCGCCGTGCCGCATGTACTGGCCGCAGTAGCGGGACAGCCGCGGAATGGCGTAGGCGTTGAAGCTCGGGGCGCCGGCGACGGTGCGCGCGATCTCGTCGGCCAGTTCGGGCGTGAGGCGCTCGTCGGCGTCGATCGACAGCACCCAGTCGCGCGTGGCCAGCGCCAGCGCGCGGTTCTTCTGCGGCCCGAAGCCGGGCCAGTCGGCGGTGTGCGCGACGCGCGCGCCGCGCTGCGCCGCCAGCGCGCAAGTGGCGTCGGTGCTGCCGCTGTCGAGCACGATGACTTCGTCGCAGCAGCGCAGGCTGTCGATGCACGCGGCGATGTTGTGCGCTTCGTTGCGCGTGATGATGATCGCGCTGATCGCCGCCACGTCAATCTCCACGCGCCGCGTGCGGCGCGGCGGCGCGCGGGCCGACGGCGGGCACCGCCAGCAGCAACCCGGCCATGACGACGAAGAACCGGCCCTCGAGCGCGTCGAGCAGTTGCGAGTTGAACAGGCAGCCGACGGCCATCGCGACCAGCAGCGCCTGGTACGCCGCGCGCCACTCGTCGGACAGTGCGGCGGCAGCGCGCCATAACGCCACGCACCAGGCCAGCAGCACCGCGCCGCCGACCGCGCCGAGCTGGGCCACGATCAGCAGATACTCGTTTTCCGGATTGTTCGTCGGCATCGTCGAGTCGGGGCCGAAATCATGCAGATAGGCCGATTCGAAGCCACCCGTGCCGTTGCCCAGCAGCCAGTGCCGGGCGATGATGACCAGCGCGCGCCGATCGTGTTCGAGGCGGATTCCGACCGCGGTTTCCGCGTCGCCGCGGGCGAACGCGTGCAGGTCTCGAGGCACCTCGGTCAGGCGCTGGCGCGTGGTTGGCGAAACCTGCAGCGCGAGCGCGAACAGCGCGACGCAGGCCAGCGCGCCCAAGGCCAGGCCGCGGGCGCCGCGACGCTGCGCGAACAGCAGAAGCAGCACGCAGGCGAACGCGACGTAGCCGCTGCGCCCGCCGTTGAGCAGCATCAAGTTGGCGCAGAACACCGCGGCCAGCGAAGCCCACCGGACGCTGCGGAACTGCAGCGCGCGCCACAGCAGCACGTAGCAGCCGAAGGCGAGCATGAAACCGAGGCTGATGTGGTTGATCAGGCCGATGTACTTCTGGTTAGGGTCCGGGAAAGGCGCGATGACGCCGAAGAACCGCAAGTACGAGACCAGCACTTCGATGCCGAGCCCGAGCAGGAAAGCGTCCAGGGCGCGCTTTTTCAGCCGGCTGTCGCGCACGCCGCCGACCACGATCGGCAGCAGGCACAGCTTGAAATACTTGCTGGCGAAGTTGAACGCGTCCTGCTGCGGCCAGCGCCGCACGATCGCGCCCAGGCACAGCAGCGCGAACAGCGCCAGCGCCCACATCGCCGGCGGGCTGGCGCGCACCGCGTCGAGGCTGCTGCGCAGCCGCCCCGACAGCAGCCACGCCAGGATCAGCAGCGGCAGCGCCAGCGATCCCCAGGCGACCGGCATCGCCAGCGAGAACGCGGCAAAGATCAGTGCCGGCGCGAACAGCGCTTCACGGAACGTCTGGGGGGTGGTCACGGATGGGCAGCGGCAAGTCGACGGCGCGGCGCGCCGGCCGCCAGTCTACTCGTCGCGCCGCGCGCGGACCGGCGAAGCGCCGTCGGTCGGCTGCCCGGGGACACGCGCCCGGGGACACTAGAATCGCCGCGTGGCGCAAAAATCCCGGAATCTGTTGCTGGCGTGGTTCGACGCACAACCGCGCAACCGCGCCGCGGCCGGCCTGGTCGTGTTGTGCGCGGCCATCGTCGCGCTGACCGAGCCGGTACTGCCGGCGTTGATGAAGCACGTGCTCGACGTCGGCTTCACGCCGCGCCGCGACTTCGCCCTGTGGACCGTGCCGGCGGTGCTCCTGAGCCTGTTCACCGTCCGCGGACTGGCCTGGATGGGATCGCAGTTTCTGACCCAGTGGATCACGCAGAACGTGCTGGCGCGGGTGCGCACGCTGGTCTACGGCCAGATCCTGCACGCCGAGCTCGGCGTGCTGCAGCGCGAAAGCGCGAGCAGCCTGATCGGCGCCGCGGTCTACGAGGCGCAACTGGCGCTGGGCATGATCTTCCCCGGGCTGCTGACGCTGGTGCGCGACACCCTGACGCTGGCCGCGCTGTTCGGCTACCTGCTGTGGGTCAACTGGAGCCTGACGCTGCTGACGCTGGCGATCCTGCTGCCGCTGCTCGTCACCATGCGCGCCATCAGCCGCCGCGCCAAGCGGCTCAACGCGCAGATGCAAAAGGCCGCCGAGCAGGCCTCGTACGCGCTCGAGGAGGGCATGCTGGCGGCTCCGGTGATCCGGGTGCACAACGCGCAAAGCGTGTTCGCGCGGCGGTTCGACGGCATGAACCAGGCGCTGCGCCGGTTGACGGTCAAGGCGATGGTGTCGGGCGCGAGCACGACTCCGGTATCGCAGTGGCTGTCGGCGCTGGCGGTGTCGGTGGTCATCGTCTATGCGCTGCACCAGGCATCGCTGCCCGGACGGCACAGCGTCGGCAGTTTCGTCTCGTTCATCACGTCGATGCTGATGACCTTGTCGCCGCTGCGCCGGGTGGCCGACATCGTGCAGCCGATGATGCGCGCGCTGGCGTCGCTGGACCGGCTGCGCGGGATCGTCCAGGCGCCCCAGGAGCGCGACGGCGGATCGCACGCGGTGGCGCGCGCGCGCGGCGCGCTCACCTTCGAAGACGTCTGCGTGCGTTTCGCGGCGCACGATCGTGCCGTGCTCGATGGCGTCACGCTGCAGGTTCGCGCCGGCGAGAGCCTGGCGCTGGTGGGCCCGTCGGGCGCCGGCAAGACGACGCTGATGCGCCTGGTGCCGCGGCTGATCGAGCCGACCGGCGGGCGCATCCTGCTCGACGGCGTGGCGCTGCGCGACTGGAGCCTGGCGGCGCTGCGCGCGCAGATCGCGCTGGTCAGCCAGGACGTGGTGCTGCTCAACGACAGCGTCGGCGCCAATGTCAGCTTCGGCGACGTGGTCGACCCGGCGCGGGCGTGGGCCGCGCTGGAGGCTGCTGCGCTGGCCGAATTCGTGCGCGGCCTGCCCGGCGGTCTCGACGCGGCAATCGGGCACAACGGCTCGCAACTCTCGGGCGGGCAGCGCCAGCGCCTGTCGATCGCCCGCGCGCTGTACCGCGACGCGCCGCTGCTGATCCTCGACGAGGCCACCAGCGCGCTGGACGCCGAGAGCGAGCGGCTGGTGCAGCAGGCGGTCGATCGGCTGATGCAGGGACGCACGACCATCGTCATCGCGCACCGGCTGGCGACCATCGCGCATTGCGACCGCATCGCGGTGCTCAACGAGGGCCGGCTGGTCGAACTGGGCACGCAGGCCGAGCTGCTGGAGCAGGGCGGGCTGTACGCGCAGCTGCACCGCATGCAGTTCCACGAGCCGGCCACCGGTTGAGGCGCCGGCCGGCGCCTCAACCGGTGGCCGGCGGTTTCAGGCGGCCGACGGTTCGCGCATCCAGCGCAGGCTTTGCTGGCGCACCACTTCGGGCAGGTGACGCTCGCGCGCGAACGTCTCGCGGATCCATTGCGCGTCGTTGCCGCGGCCGCCGATGTCGGCCAGCAGGGCGCGCAGCGCGCCGTCGGACTTCAGCGCGATGGCGTGCGGCTCCAGCCGCACCAGGGTGCGCATGATGTCCTCGCGCAGCGTGCGGTGCTCGCGCGTGGCCGGATCGACGAAGGTGCCGTCGAAGCCGAAGCGGCAGGCCTGGAAACGATTGAAGGTGTAGACCAGATAGTCGTCTTCCTGCGGCTCGAACGGGCGTTCGAACTGGATCCAGCGGCCCAGGGTCTGGATGTACGCCGCGATGCGCGCGGCCTTGGCGATCGTCAACGGGGTGTCCATGACCCGCACTTCGATGGTGCCGTACTCGGGTTTGGGACGGATGTCCCAGTAGAAGTCCTTCATGCTCTTGACCACCCCGGTGGCGGTCATCTTGTCGAAATAGCGCAGGAAGTCGTCCCATTCGAGAACGAACGGAGCGCGCCCGGACAGCGGGAAGGCGAACACCGAGTTCAGGCGCGCCGACTGG
>JAJZHS010000161.1 GCA_021798395.1 Pseudomonadota bacterium | reverse complement strand
AGGTAATCAGTGTCTCGATCGACAGGAACGAAGCGGCTCATCGGCGGGAACCTCCGGTTTGCTCTACCTCCATTGTCTCTGTGCGCCTCGTCCAACGGAAGTCGCGAAAGCACGACAGCCTCCTAGGGCGTTACTCTAAATATACCTCCGGGGGCGGTGGCTGATGCCGGGGTTCCTCCGCTGTTTCAGGCTACGCCCCAGAATGCGCCGTCGCTGGTTTGTACAAGATCACCGATTGGACTAAGGAACAGGCCGCGCAGTCCGGCCAGGGCGCGGCCGGCGAACGGGCCGCTGCCTGGGGCAAGCCGGGGCTTACTTTGAATTTCCGGAGGCGGCGCCTTCGGCGGCCAGGGTCTTGATGAGGCCTTGCGCGCGCATGCGCTGCGCCAGGGCCTGCGCGGCCCTGACTTGCTGTTCGGTCAAGCCGGGCGCTTGTTGCTGCGGCGCTGCCGGCTTGTCACGGTTCGTTCCAAGGGACGGCGCAGGAGCGTTGGCCAGCAAATACAGGGCGTAGGCGATGACCAGATTGCGGGGACGGCCTTCGCCCTGGGCGTACAACTCGCTCAGGTTGTATTGCGCCTGTGCATTTCCCTGATTGGCGGCCTTGCTGAGCCAGTCCGCCGAGAGCTTGTCGTTTTGCGCCACGCCCTGGCCCTCGTGATACAGGATCCCCAGATTGTTTTGCGCCGTGGCATTGCCTTGCTCCGCGGCTTTGCGATACCAGTAAACCGCTTGTGCAAGATTTTTCGGCGTGCCGATACCGCTGGCGTACAAAGTGCCCAGATTGTTTTGCGCGGTGACGTTGCCCTGCCTGGCGGATTTTTCATACCAGAACAGCGCGCGCGCGGCGTCGCCGGTGCGTTGGTGATACGCGCCCAGCCAGTCCTGCGCGGTGGAGTCGCCGCGGTTGGCGTAGGCGCGCAGCTGGCGCAACGCGGCAGCGTCCTTCTTGAACGCGGACACTGCAAGTGCCTCGGCGGAAACATCGCCCATGGCGTCGGCGCAGCGCATCCATGCACCATAAACCACGAGTGCGATCAGCACACTGCGCGCGATCCAGCGGGATTTGCTCATGTCAATTAGTGATTTGCGTTGAGGAGAAATGATCACCGACCATCCGAAGATGCGTTTTGGTGTTTTCTGAAAAATCGCCTTATTGCGCCTTGAAAATCGCGACGCGAACGATGTAGCCGATTGTGATGGAGTTCAACGATGCATGTCAAGCTGCCCGATCCGTGCACTGTCGGGCCGCGGTGGATTAGGATGCGAAAAATGTGAGATGGCGCGATGAAGCGCATCGCGCCCGGCGCCGCCGCCCGACCTCGAGTCCGCCCGATGAAAGACGCTTCGGATGCCCTGGACTTTCGCGCCCTTCTCGAAGGGGCGCCCGATCTCTATTTGATCCTCGACCCGGCGCTTCGCATTGTCGCCGTCAGCGACGCGTACGCCGCGGCAACGATGACGCGCCGCGCGGAAATCGTCGGCAAGGGGATTTTCGACGTCTTTCCGGACAACCCGGCCGACGCCACGGCCGAGGGCGTGCACAACCTGCGCGCATCGCTGCGTCGCGTGCTGTCCACGGCGATGCCCGACGCCATGCCGGTCCAGAAGTACGACATCCGGCGGCCCGATAGCGGCGGCGGAGGCTTCGAGGAGCGCTATTGGAGCCCGCGGAACAGCCCCATCGTCGGGGCTGACGGGAAGGTCCGCTACATCATCCACAAGGTCGACGATGTCACCGAGTTCGTGCGCCTGAAGCAGCAGGGCGCGGCGCAGACTGATTTGAACCGGGATCTGCACGAAAAGGCCGTGCGCATGGAGGCCGAGGTGTTCGCGCGCACCCGGGAGGTCGCCGCGGCCAGCGCCGAACTCAAGACTGCGAACGAGGAATTGCAGCGGCTCTACGCCAGGACGCTCGAGCTGGAGCGGCTCAGGAGCGACTTCTTTGCCAGCGTCAGCCATGATTTGCGGACCCCGCTGACGCTCATCATGAGTCCGTTGGCGCAGCGTCTGGCCCGGCGCGGCGGTCCGCCGCAGGATCGGCGCGAGGACGCCATGATGCTGCGCAATGCGCGCCTGCTCTTCCGCCACGTCAGCGACCTGCTCGACGCGGCCAAGATCGAGGCCGGCAGCATGCGCGCGCACCACGCCCGCTTCGATCTGGCGCGATTGGCCCGCGTCACCGCGGCGCAGTTCGAATCGATGGCGCGCGAGCGCGAACTGGCGTTCGAGATCGACGCGCGCGCCGCGGTCGAGATCGAGGCCGATGCCGCGATGATCCAGCGCGTGGTCGTCAACCTGCTGGCGAATGCGATCAAGTTCACCCCGCGCTCCGGACGCGTCCAGTTGCGCGTGCGCATCGACGGGGGCGAGGCGATCGTGGAGGTGCAAGACAACGGCCGCGGCATTCCCGACGCCATGCGCGAAGCCGTGTTCGAGCGATTCCGTCAGGTCGAAGGCGGTGCGCAGCGTGCATACGGCGGCACCGGATTGGGCCTGGCGATCGTCCGCGACTTCGTCGGTCTGCACCGCGGCAGCGTCGCCGTGACGGAAGCCCCGGGAGGCGGAGCGCTGTTCACCGTAAGGCTGCCGCGGCGCGCTCCCGAGGGCGTCGCGGTTGCCCACGGCGCGGACGAGATCGACCCCCTCCTGCTGGCGTCGGCGGCCGATGAGCACGGCGTGGCGGATGGAGACGCGAGCGGGCGCAAGTCCGATGCGGGCGTCGCGGACGCGCCCCTCGTGCTGGTCGTCGAGGACAACCCGGACCTGAATCGCTTCATCACCGAGGCGCTGCAGGCGCGCTACCGCGTCGCACGCGCCGGCGACGGCAAGCAAGGCCTGGACATGGCGCGCACCCAGCGCCCGGACGTGATCGTGACCGACCTGATGATGCCGGTGATGAGCGGCGAACAGATGGTGGCGCAGCTGCGGCGCGAGCCTGAGTTTTCCGACGTGCCCATCGTCGTGCTGACGGCGCGGACCGACGATGCGCTGCGCGTCTGTCTGTTCGAACTGGGTGTCCAGGGCTATCTGAGCAAGCCGTTCGCGGTCGACGAGTTGCTGGTGCGCATCAACACGGTCGCCGCCTCGCGCAAGCGCACTCTGGACGAACTCAGGCGCCTGAGCTACTTCGACACGCTGACCAGGCTCCCCAACCGCGCCTTGCTCGACGATCGCATGCAGCAGGCGATGGCCGCCAGCGACCGCATCGGCGACTGCGGCGCGGTTCTGTTTCTCGATCTCGACGGATTCAGGAAGATCAACGACTCGGTCGGGCATGGGGCAGGCGACCGCGTCCTGGTCGAGATGGCCGACCGCCTGAAGCAGCGGGTGCGCGACGGCGATACCGTGGCGCGATTCAGCGGCGACAGTTTCGTCGTCGTGATGGAGCACTGCGGCGAGGATTCGACCGCAGCGGCGAAAGCCGCCGCGTCGTTCGCCGAACAACTGCGCGCCGACATCGCGCGCCCGTGCGTCGTCGGCGACCACCATGCCCGCTGCACGGCGAGTATCGGGGTGACGCTGTTCTGCGGCGCAGCGGTCGCGCACGGGGCGTTGCTGCAGCAGGCCGAACTGGCCATGTACAGGTCGAAGGCCGGCGGGCGCGATTCGGTGCGGTTCTACGAGGCGCACATGCAGCGCGACCTGGACGCGCGCAATCGCACGGAAGACGAACTGCGCGAGGCCATCGCCCAGGGTCAGCTCAGGCTGCACTATCAGGTCAAGGTCGATTCGGACGGGTTTGCGCGCAGCGCGGAGGCGCTCGTGCGCTGGGAGCACCCGACGCGCGGATTGATTTTTCCGAACGATTTCATTGCCGTGGCCGAGGAAAGCGGCCTGATCGAGCCGCTCGGGCGCTGGGTGCTCGACCAGGCTTGCGCGCAACTGGCGCGGTGGAGCGCCTCGGGCCGTGCGCGCGAATTGCGCCTGGCGGCCAACGTCAGCGCCAAGCAGTTCAGGTCGCCCGACTTCGCCGTCGACGTCTTGCGCACCTTGCGCCGCCACGGAGTCGAGCCCAAGGCGCTCGAACTCGAAGTCACCGAAAGCGTCGCCCTCGATGCGATCGACGACTCGATCGCGAAACTGAGCGAACTGCGCAGCCATGGGGTGGCGATTTCGCTCGACGATTTCGGCACCGGGAGCTCGTCGCTGGCCTACCTCACGCGCTTGCCGCTCGACCAACTCAAGATCGACAAGTCGTTCGTCGACGTCCTGACCGACCAGCATCAGGCGCGCATGGTGGCGCAGGCGATCATCGCGCTGGGCAAAGGCCTGCGGCTCGAGGTGGTCGCCGAGGGCGTCGAGACGCGGGAACAACTGAATTGGCTGCGCGAGAACGGCTGCGATCTGTTCCAGGGCTATCTTTTCAGTCGCCCGGTGCCCGAGGACGCGTTCGGGGCCCTGCTGCAGCGGCTCGGCGGCCGAGGAGGCGCGGTACAGGGCCAGTTTCCAATTTGACGCCGGGCAAGGAATGGGCGAATAGCGCGATTGCGCAACTCCGTTTGGGCTATTTTCCTGGTACCAAGCAGGAATCATGTTGCGCTGTCTTCGATCACCCAGGACGCACCGGTCATGAGCGCGCGGTTTGGTGGCTCCTTGCATGGGCGGGGCGCTGCGGTGCTGGTCGGCGTCAATGTCGGCCTGGCGCCGCTCTACGCGCTGTTGGCCGCCGTGTCGAGCGCCGAACTGTCGGCGGCGACTCCGTTCTGGCCGTCGGCCGCGGTCGCCACCTACGCCGCGCTGCGCTGGGGATGGCCTGCCATGCCGGGGATTTTTGCCGGCGCCCTGGCGGCCGGCGCGCTGGCGTGCAAGCTGCCGCTGGGCGCGGCGCTGGTCGCCGGAGCGGGCCACGCGCTCGCGCCGATGGCGGCCCGCATCGCGCTGCAGCGGCTCGACGGCCGCGCCGACGGCTGGTGGGACAGCCCGCGCGCGACGCTGGTCTTTCTCGCCACCATGGGTGCGCTGCAGTCGCTGCTGTCGGGCTGCGCAGCCGTCCTTGCGCTGACGCTCGGCGGCGCGTTGCACCGCGGCGCGGCACCGACCTTCGTCGCCCTCGTCATCGGTCAATACAGCGCCGTGGTCATGCTGGTGCCGTTCATGCAGACCCTGGGGGCGCGGCAAGGCGGGCGCGACGCTGAACGCGCTGCGGCGCGGTGGATGCACGCGGCGGCGATGTTCGCCAGCGTGCTCGCGCTGTGGGCGATGGCGGCCAGCCGCACGCTGTTCACCCACGCGCAGCGCGCCGTGCTGATCGACCTGTTGCTGTTCCCGCTGACCTGGTCGGTGTTCGTGTTCGACATCCGGGTGACGTCCGCGCTGATGGCGTTCACCTTCGTCGTCTTCAGCGGGTCGATCGCGACCGCGGCGCACGGCGCGGGGGCTTTCGGCGCGGCGCCGTCCGAAGTGGCGCTGGCGTTCTTCCTGCTTGCGGCCGGAGGCGCGACGCTGTTCGCATCCGCGCTGCAGAGCGCGCACCGCCACACGCTCGGCCGGCTCAAGGCGAAGACCGCGGAACTCGACGCGCTGGCCAAGGAGCAGGCGCGCAGCTTTCACGCGCAGAAGCTTCAATTCCAGAGCGAGATCCAGCATCTTTCGGACCTGACGACGGTGCTCACGTCGGTCAACCAGGTCGGGGCGGGGCCGCACGACGACGTCTACCTGCTGCAGAATTTCTGCGAACTCGCCGTGCATCTGCGCGGCGTGACGCTGGCCTGGGTCGGCCGGCCCGACGCGCAGGGGCGGTTCATGGTGCTGGCCAAGGCCGGGACATCGTTGCGCTATCTGGACACGCTGACGATCACCACCGACGCCTCGTCGCCGCTCGGCCAGGGCCCCGGCGGCAAGGTCTGGCGGCTGCAACGGCCGATTTTCACGCAGGACGTGCTCGTCGATCCCTTGCTCGCGCCGTGGGCCGCACAGCTCGAGACCTTCGGCATCCGCGCCACGGCCAGCCTGCCGCTGTATCGCGGCGGCGAACTGTGGGCCGCGCTGCATCTCTACTTCACCTTCGTCGAGGGCCTGGACTCGATGCGCCAGCGGGTCGCCGAAAAGATCGCTTCCGCCGTTTCGCTCGGGCTCGACCGGCTCGACGTTGCGCGCAGCGATCTGGAACAC
>JAJZHS010000160.1 GCA_021798395.1 Pseudomonadota bacterium | reverse complement strand
CGCGCCGTGGCGTCGAGTTCGGCGGACGCGGCCAGCGGCCGCGGGCGCGCCGCGTGCAGTCCGCCGGCCAGCGTTTTCAGCGCCTCGTCGGCGAGCGCGAGCAGGCGGTCGGGAAGGTTGGGGTTGCGGCCGGGCATGGGGCGAAACGCGCGCAGGGGCGATCGATGCGGATGGCGCATTGTCGCGCGATGCGGCCGCGCGCGAAAGCCGGCCGCGCCCGGCCGCCGCGGATCAGAACAGGTGGCGCAGTCCGAGCGCGACCCCGCTCGACGCGGTGTTCGCCACCCCCATGTTGGCGCCTCCGAGGTCGTTCGCCGAGCCGACCGCGAACGCGGCGCCGCCGTGGTTGGTGATGCGCGCGTACGACGTGTACAGGTTGGTGCTCCTGGACAGGGGGTAGGTGTAGCCGAGCGCGAGCTTGCGCGCGTTCTGGTTCTGCGCCAGGTCGATGTTGTTGCGGTTGTAGCCGTACGAGGCGAGCAGGGATCCGGGGCCGAGCTTCACGTTGGCGCCGAGCATCCAGTAGTCCATCGCGCCGCTGACGTAGTCCTCGGTCAGCCTGATGTACTCGACGGTGACCTTGGCCAGGCCGAAGTCGTAGCCTCCGTAGGCCTGGGCGATGTTCGCCGCGCCGTCGGTGATTCCGCTGGCCGGGTTGGCGACCCGGTTCTGGAACTTGGCGTAGCTCAGCCCGGCGGCGAGCGGCCCGACGGCGTAGCCGCCGTCCAGGCTCCAGGCGCGGGCCACCCGGCTGCCGTCGCCCGACGCGGTCGGCAGGGTGCCCAGCGTTCCGGGGGCGAACGAGTAGGCGAGCGCGGCGGTGAAGCCGCCGACCTGCGGCGCGACGTAGGTCACGGTCTGGTTCAGGCGCTCGTCTCCGGCGTACGCCAGCGGCGACAGGTCCCTGGCGCCTCCGGTGGTGCCCCAGCCGAAGGGGTCGACGTAATGGGCCTCGTTGCGGTACTGCAGGCTGGTCATGCGCCCGGCGCGCACGACGCCGAAGTCGCCGGCCAGGCCGACCCAGGCCTTGCGCTGCATGAAGCCCGTGCCCGAGCAGTAGCCGTTCGAATTGGCCTGACCGCCCATGGTGTCGGCGTTCTGGTTCAGGCCGGCGGCGCAGAATCCGGTCTCGGCCTCGAACAGCGCGCGCAGTCCGCCGCCCAGGTCCTCGCTGCCCCTGAGGCCGATGGCCGAAGGCGACTGCACGCCCGAACTCAGATTGGTCGTGCTCACGGTTCCGGGGCCGCGCCCCGACGGCGCCAGCCCGGTGTAGTGGGTCACGCCCAGGTCGACGATTCCGTACAGCTGCGCGCTGTCGCCTTCGGCCAGCGCGGCGCTGCTGAATGCGCCGAAGACAGCGAGGGCGATCAGGGTTTTGTGCATGTCAACATCTCCAGAGTGGGGATCCTCGCGGATCGTTTGCCGGCGCCGCCCGGATTGCTCCGGCCCCGATATGCCCGGGGTCGGCGTGCTCGGCTCTGGTCGATGCTAAGGGGGGTTGGGGCGGGGTTTTCCCAGGCTGCGTGAGCGCCGCGTGACGGCGGCGTTGACCCCGCGCGGCGGCGCGGCGCGGCACTCTGCGGCGGTGCGCGCGCGCCGCCGCAGAGTCTGTTGCGCGCACGCGTCAGCGACGCGCAGCGCGCATGAAAAAGGCCGCCCGCAGGCGGCCTTCGAAACAGCAGCGCCCCGGCCGCGAGGCCGGGACTTGCCGATCAGAAGCGGTGGTCGATGCCGACCGCGAAACCGCTCGAGCTCTGGCCCGCGACGCCCTTGAAGCCATCGGTCGAATCGCCGACGGTGAACGCAGCACCGTTGCTGTTCGAGATGTGGGCGTACGAGGTGTACAGATCGGTCTGCTTCGACAGGTTGTACGTGTAGCCGACCGCGTACTGCTTGCCGGTGGGCGTTCCCGTGACCTGGTCGTTCTTGGCTTCGGCGTACGAGGCCAGGATCGAGCCGGGGCCGACCGGGACGGTGGCGCCGAGCATCCAGAACTTGTTGTTGCCGCTGGTGTACGCCAGCTTGTCGCTTTCATAGATGCCCGACAGCTTGGCCACGCCGAAGTCGTACGATCCGCGCACGTCCCACAGCTTGACCGCGCCGTCGTTGACATTGCTGGTCGGGTTCGCAAGCACGTTGGTCACTTCGGTGTACGTCGCACCCGCCATGACCGGGCCGGCGGCGTAGGTGCCGTCGATGGTGTAGGCGCGCGTGACGTTCGAGCCGTTGCCCGAAGCCGTCGGCACCGTTCCTTGCGGATTCGGCGCGAACACGTAGGCGCCGACGAACGAGAAGCCGGAGAAGTTCGGGCTCACGTAAGCCAGCACCTGGTTGGCACGCGCGGCGCTGAGTTGCGACACCAGCGACATGTTGCCGATGTTGCCGGTCAGCCCCCAGCCGAACGGGTCGACCGAAGCTTCGTCGTTGAAGTTCGTGGTGTAGACGCGCCCGGCGAGCACGGTACCGAAATCGCCGGCCAGGCCGAGGTACGACTGGCGCTGCATGAAGCCGCCGCCGGTGCAGTAGGTCTGGTTGCCAGCGGTTTGCGTGGTCGAGCCGGCCTGGTTGGTGCCGGTGGCGCAGAAGCCGGTTTCAGCGTCGAAAATCGCCTTCAGTCCGCCGCCCAGATCCTCGTCGCCCTTCAGGCCGATGCGCGAACCGTTCTGCACGCCCGAGCTCATGCCGGTGCTGCTGACCGTGCCAGCGCCGCCGCCGGTCGGGGCGATTCCGGTGAAGTGGGTCACGCCCATGTCGATCAGGCCGTACAGCGTCACGCTGTTGGCCATCGCGGCGCCGCTGAACGCGCCGAACACCGCCAAGGCGATCAGGGATTTTTTCATCGTGAACATCTCCAGAGTTGAGATCCTCTCGGATCGTTTTCAGGCTGGTGGGCGCCGTCTCCGGCGCCGCACGCTCATGTCCGGCCCTTGTGCAGCAGGGACGACCAATGCCAGACAGTGGTTAATACTACCGGCAAGCTGACGCAGAAAGCGCCATCGCCGGTCAGCTTCGGGGCCTGATGTTGTGTTGTGGCAACAGCGCCGGCCGAGCCGGTTTCAACCCGCGCCGCCGGTGCGCGGCAGCCCGCGCGCGATCAGTTGCGCCTGGGCGACGAAGGCGCGGAAACCCTCGGTCACCGCGCCGTCGAGCGAGCGCTCAGACGGCGCGCGGTCGGCGTAGAACAGCCCGATCAGGTTGTTCTCGAGGACGAAGGCGGCGAGCAGGCAGGCGCGCGCTCCGGTGCGCGCGGCGATGGCCGCGAGCTCGGGCGGCGCGGCGTCGTCGAGCAGCAGCGGCTGCGCGCGCAGCGCGGCCTCGCGCGTGGCGTCCCACGGCAGGTCGAGCGCCGCGCGCAAGGCGTCGGCGTCGATTCCCAGCACGAGGCGCGCCAGCAGGCGGTCGCGCGCCGGGTTGAGCAGGCAGAACGCGACCCGGTCGATTCCGACCGCTCGGTGCATGCCTTCCAGGCACGCCTCGAGCAGCAGCGGCAGTTCGCGGCGGGTCGACGCCACGCTGGCCAGCTCGGTCAGCGCGCGCAGCTGCTGCGCCAGGTCCGGATCCGGAAAAAGCGGCTCGGGATCGGGCAATGCCGTTTCGACCGCGCCCGGGATCGCGTGCGGCGCCACGCCCAGCGCCTGCGCCAGCACCGCGGCTTCGCGCGCGTGTTCGGCCAGCTGGCGCTGCGTCAGCGCTTCGTCCTGGCGCAGCAGGGTGGCGACCTGCCGCGTCAGCGTGCGCGCCGCGGCGCCGTCCCAGCCGTGCTGCGCGGCGCGGCTGATGCGGTGGGCGAGCGTGACCTCGGGGCTGTCGGCCTGCAGCGCGTCGAGCCTCCAGCCGTGCAGCAGCTCGCGCGAGAGCTTGTGCAGGCTGGCGCCGAGCACCGCCAGTTCGGCCTGCTCGGCGTCGCGTCCGAGCTGCAGTTGCTGGTCGAGGCGTTCGGAATACGGCTCGCCGAAGCACCACAGCGCGATTTCGCCGATCGATCCGAGCAGCGCCTCGACGAACAGCCGCTCGGCGCTGTCGCGGCTGCGCTGCTGGCGCAGCGCCAGCGCGCGCACCTGCACCGCGGCGTGCAAGGCGCGCCCCAGCGCCTGCTCGACGCGGTGCACGTAGCGCGACGCGCCGGCCAGGGTCTCGACCGCCAGCGCCGAGATGCACAGCGAGCGGATCGGGTTCATGCCGAGCACGACCACCGCGCGGCTGACCGTGACCACGCGCGCGCCGCCGGTCAGGCCGAGATGCGCGGCGTTGGCCGCGCGCAACACCCGCGACGTCAACCCCGGGTCGCGCAGGATGACTTCGGCGACTTGCTGGCCCGACGCCTCGTCGGCGTCGGTGGCGCGCAGCAGCTCGTGCAAGGTCGGCCCGAAGGCCGGCATTTCCTGCTCGGCGATGCGCGACGCCAGAGCGTGGAATTCGGCGTTGCCGGTGGTGTCGTTGGTCGGCGTGGCGGGCATCGGGTGAGGTCCTGGCGCGGTGCGCATCGTGTGCTTTTTCAGCGACTGTAATGCGCCGCGCGCAACCGCACAGCCGGCAGCGCGATGTCCGGCGCAGCGCAGCGCCGCGCCGGCGTCGGGATCCGAGTCCGGCGCCGACCGCCGCGCGGCGGGCTCGGGCTTGGCGCCGCCCCCCGCGCTGCGTACGATGCGGCTGAGGTCGCGCGCCGGAGTGCGCGCCGAGGAGGGCTTCAGCCGTGCACGTCGCCAACGACCCCGGGATTCCGGACGCCCCCCTCGATCCGCGGCCGGGTGCCGCGTGGCCGGCCGAGACCCACGAGGTCGTCAACGTCGGCCGCGAATTGCTCGACTACGACCTGTACGCACACGACCGCGCGCTGGTCGACGCGGTGCGCCGCGGGGGCGCCGGCTGGGCCGAAGCCGAGCTCGCGGAGTTCGGCCGCATGGCCGGATCGGCCGCGTACCTCGATCTGGGTGTGCAGGCCAATCACTGCCCGCCCGAGCTCGACACCCACGACCGCTTCGGTCGCCGCGTCGACCTGGTGCGCTACCACCCGGCGTACCACGCGCTGATGCGCAGCGCCATCGAGCACGGGCTGCACAGCGCGCCGTGGGCGCAGCCGCGCGCCGGCGCGCACGTCGCGCGCGCGGCGCTGTTCTACATGCAGTCGCAGGTCGAGGCCGGCCACGGCTGCCCGGTGACGATGACGTTCGCTTCGGTGCCCGCGCTGCGCACCACGCCCGAACTGGCCGCGCAGTGGCTGCCGAAGATCACCGCGCGCGTCTACGACCCGCGCAACGTCGCGGCCGACGAAAAATCCGGGCTGACCGTCGGCATGGCGATGACCGAGAAGCAGGGCGGTTCGGACGTGCGCGCCAACACCACGCGCGCGCTGCCGCTGGGCGCCGCGCGCGGCGCCGGCGCCGCCTACGAACTGGTCGGGCACAAGTATTTCGTGTCGGCGCCGATGTGCGACGCGTTCCTCGTGCTGGCGCAGGCCGCCGGCGGCCTGAGCTGCTTCCTGGTGCCGCGCTGGCGGCCCGACGGCGGCAAGAACGCGCTGCAACTCGTTCGCCTGAAGCGCAAGATGGGCAACGTGTCGAACGCGAGCAGCGAGACCGAACTGCGCGGCGCGCTCGGCTGGATGGTCGGCGACGAGGGGCGCGGCGTGCGCACCATCATCGAGATGGTCGCGATGACCCGGTTCGACTGCATGGTCGGATCCAGCGCCGGGCAGCGCGCCGCGCTGGTGCAGGCGCTGCACCACTGCGGCGAGCGCCGCGCGTTCGGCCGCGTGCTCGCCGAGCAGCCGCTGATGCGCAACGTGCTCGCCGACCTGGCGCTCGAGCACGAGGCTTCGCTGGCGCTGACCCTGCGCGTGGCGCGCGCGCTGGATGCGCGCGCCGATGCGCACGAGGACGCGCTGGTGCGGCTGCTGACCGCGGTCGGCAAGTACTGGATCTGCAAGCGCACCGCGCAGCACGCCGCCGAGGCCATGGAATGCATCGGCGGCAGCGGGGTGATGGACGACGGCCCGCTGGCGCGGCTGTACCGCGAAGCGCCGGTCAACGCGATCTGGGAAGGCAGCGGCAACGTGCAGTGCCTGGACGTGCTGCGCGCCCTGCACAAGACGCCCGAAGTGGCCGATGCGCTGTTCGGCGAACTCGCCGCGGCGCGCGGCGGCGAC
>JAJZHS010000159.1 GCA_021798395.1 Pseudomonadota bacterium | reverse complement strand
TGCGACCGTCGTAGCCGTGCGCCGAGCCGCATAGCGCGGCCGCGGCCAGCCAGCGCGCCAGGCCGGGTTGGTGCCTGCAGGTCATCGATCTCCTCCGGCGTCAGTCGTGCGCGGCGTCGAACACGACCGGCAGCGGTTCGATGATGCGGTACGCGCCGCGGCCGCCGTCCAGCCAGCAGGCGCCGCGCAAGGCGAAGCCGTCATCGCCGCCAGCGGGCGCGAAGCGCATCAGGTGCAGGCTCAGGCGCGCGCCGGGGTCGGGCGCGCAGGCGTGCGCGTGGCCGTTCCAGGCGTGCCAGAACAGGTCGTCTTGGGCCAGCCGGGCGTGCAGCCTGAACGCGCGCGCGCCGAGCTTGCCGCGGCACGCCAGCGCGGCGTCGACGAAGTGCGCGCTGGCGCCCGGCGGGCCGGCGGCCGCGCCGTGCCACAGCATCAGCGGCAGGCTGTCGAGCTTCTGCCCGGGGAGCATCGGCCACCAGGCGTTGATCAGCTCGACGCTGAAGCCGGCGCCGCCGGCGAGCCGGTAGCGTCCGTGCACGGTACAGGCCAGCGGCGCGTCGGTGTCGTTGTACAGCACCAGGTCGAGCGCGTCCGCCGGCGCCGAGGCCAGCGCGCCGCCGGCCAGCGCCGCGGCGGCGAACGCCCGCCGGCTGCGCGATGGTCGCTTGGCGTCAGTCATCGCCGGGCTCCGGCACGTCGGCCGCGTCCGCCGGCTGCGGCCATGCCGCGGCCGCGTGCAGCAGCGGCACGATGTGGACGTAGCGCGCCTTGTGGCCGAGGTAGGCGGCGCCGAAGCCCGAGTGCTGCAGCGGCTCGCGGAAGGTATGGCCCCACAGCGCCGGATGCAGTTCGCCGAGGCCGTCGGCGCCGGCCTCCGGCTGGAGGCTGAGCGGCTGCACGACCAGGTGCAGCGGCCGCCCGGGGCCCGGATGCAGCGCCCGGCGGCCGACCGTGCGCCAGAACGGATCGTCAGCGCCGACGACGCGGACGAATTGCGCCGGTTCGGTCTGCGGGTCCGGCGCGTACAGGCAGGTGACGCGCAGGCTGCGCAGCGTCTGCCCGTGCCCGTGCGCGTCCCAGCGGATGTCCAGCGGCCGCGGCTGCGCGTCGAGCGGCGTGGCCGGCAGCAGCACACGCAGCGGACCGTTGTCGAGGGCGCCGCGCACCTCGCAGGCCAGCAGGTGCGGCGCGCCGAGGGCAACGATGGTGCTGCGCGGATCGATCGCGTGCGCCTGGCCTGCCAGGCACGTCGCGAGCAGCGCGATGCGGTGTCGATGGTGCATCGGTGATTCCCCGGTGGTGGTGGTGTGGTGGTGGTGGCAGCGCCGCCGCCGCGGGTCAATGCGCGCCGGCGACTTGCAGCGGCACGATGACCCGATACGCGGTCATGTGGCCGGCCGCGCTCAGGCAGCTGCCGCGCAGCGCGAAATGCGCCGGCGATTTTCCGGCCTCCGGCTTGAACGCCGCGCCGGGGATGACCAAGCGGGCGATCTCCAGCTTGAGTCTGGCGCCCGGCTCGGGGCGGCACCGCGGCATGCCGGGCGCGGCGATCTGCCAGAACAGACTGTCGCGCGACAGGGTCTTGTGCAGCAGCACGGCGCCCTGCCCGGCGTTGAACTGGCACGCCAGATCGGCGCTGTGGAACAGCGGCGCGCCGTGGCCCGGCAGGTTCCAGCCCAGCCACGCCGACAACGGCAGGCTCGGCGTGCGCTGGCCGGCGTACAGCAGCACCCGCTTGACCAGCGGCACGTCGAACAGGGTGCCGTCGGCGCGCGCGTAGCGCGCGTCGACCTGGCAGTGCATGGCCACGTCGGTGCCGTTGCGCAACATCAGCTCGGCGCACGCCGGCGGCGCACTCAGCGCGCCGAGCAGCAGGCTCAGGCCCAAGGCGCCGCGGCGCGCGCTGCGGGATCGATCGGGAATGGGCAGGCTCGGCATGGGCTGGGCAGTCGTGGAACACCGGCCCCGCCTGGCGATGCGCCACGCAGCCAGCCGATGTTCAACGCTTCGATGCGCGCTGCGCGCGCAAAGTTCCGCCGCCGCGAGCGTGGCGGCGATTCCCTTGTCGCAATCAGGAGCGAGCCCGAAGCGCGGTCAGCGCTTCGGCCACTGCGCGTACGGCAGCGGGTAGCCGAACAGGTATCCCTGGAAGGTCTCGCAGCCGGCCTGCAGCAGCAACGCGCGCTGCGCCTCGTGCTCGACGCCTTCGGCGACCACCTCGAGGTTCAGCGCGTGCGCCATCGCCAGCACCGCGCGCACGATGGCCATGTCGTTGACGTCTTCGGACATGTCCTCGACGAAGGAGCGGTCGATTTTCACTTCACGCACCGGCAGACGCTTCAAGTAGGCCAGCGACGAGTACCCGGTGCCGAAGTCGTCGAGCGAAAAGGTCACGCCGTGCGCGATCAGGCGGCGCATCGTCGCGACCGCATCGTCCAGGCGCTCGAGAAGCGCGCTCTCGGTCAGCTCCAGACGCAGCCGGGCCGCGGGCGCGCCCGTGTCGTGCAACGCGCGCAGCACGTCGGCGACGAAGTCCTGCCGATAGAACTGGCGCGCGCTGATGTTCACCGACATCGTTCGCGCGCTGGTGGCCTGCTCGGCGCTCCACGCCCGCAGTTGCAGGCACGCCTCGCGCAGGGCCCAGCGCCCCAGCTCGACGATCTGGCCGCTGGCCTCGGCGGCCGCGATGAACGCGCCCGGCGCCACCAGGGTGCCGTCGGCGCGCAGCCAGCGCAACAAGGCCTCGGCGCCGACGATGGCGCCGTCGCGATCGACCAGGGGCTGGTAGAACAGCCTGAACTCGCTCTGCTCGAGACCGCGCCGGATCGCCGACTGCAGCGCCGCGCGCGTCTCCACCGCCGCCTGCATGGCCGGGTTGAAATAGCGCACCGCGTTGCGCCCGGCGTCCTTGGCCTGGTACAGCGCGATGTCGGCCTGCTTGATGCACACCTCGGCCGACACCTCGCGGCCGCGGAACAGCGTCACGCCGAGGCTGGCGCTGACGTCGAACGGCTCGCCGCCTTCGGCGCCGTACGACTGGATCAGGCGCGCGCGGATGGTCTCGGCGATCTGCTCGACCTCGGCTTCGGCGCGCTCGAGTTCCCGGCCCAGGGCCTCGACCATGACGATGAATTCGTCGCCGCCGAGGCGGGCCACGGTGTCCTCGGCACGCACCGCCGCGCCCAGGCGCGCGGCGACCTCGACCAGCAGCCGGTCGCCGCTCTCGTGGCCGCGGGTGTCGTTGAGCTCCTTGAAGTGGTCGAGGTCGAGCATGACGATCGCGCCGTACTGCCCGTTGCGCTCGCTGGCGATCAGCGCCTGGCCCAGGCGATCCATCAGCAGGCGCCGGTTCGGCAACCGGGTCAGCGGGTCGTAATACGCGAGTTCGCGTATCTGTTCCTCGGCGCGGCGCTGGTCGGTGATGTCGCGCACCGTCACCCGCCGGCCCATGTTGTGCCCGGCTTCGTCGAACACCGCGCGGCAGAAATGGCTGACCCAGCGCTGCTCTCCGTTGCGGCGGATGATGCGCACGTTCAGCTCGCTGGGCCCCGGGTCCTGGTCGCGCACGAAACGCTGCACGTGGGCCGCCCAGGCGTGGGCGTCCGCGGGGTCGACGATCAGGTCGAACAATGTCGGGTTGGCCATCACCTCGGCGGCGCTGTAGCCGGTGATGCGCTCGACCGACGGGCTGACGTAGATCGGCTTGCCGTCAACCCCGACCCAGTATTCGAGGTTGTACGTCCAGTCGATCATGGTGTGCAGCATCGCCTCGTTCTTCTTCAGCTCGGCGAGCATTTCCTTGCGCTGGGTGACGTTGTTGTTGACCTCGACGATGGCCTGCGCCTGCGGCCCCTGCGGCCGATACAGCGTCCAGCGGCTCTCGACCACGATCTGCCGTCCGTCGCGAGTCCTGTGCACCAGTTCGCCGCGCCAGCTTCCCGTCTCGGCCAGCGCGTCGCGGATGGCGCCGAGCGTCGCCGGAAAGCGTGTCTGCAGCAGGTCGTGCGACACGCGCCCGAGCGCCTGGGCGGAGGTCCAGCCGTAGAGTTCCTCGGCTCCGGAGTTCCAGAAGATGATGCGGTCTTCGAGGTCGCGTCCGATCACCGGCGCCGCGCGCGCGAGCAGGTCGGCCTGCCACTGCAGGCGATGCGCCCGCTCGGCCAGTTCCTGCTGCGACTGCTTGATCTGCGAGATGTCGGCGAAGGTCAGCACCACGCCCTCGATCTCGTCGCGCGCATTGCGGTACGGCAAGGTGCGCTGCAGGTACCAGCGCTGGGCGCCGATGCCGATCTCGCGCACCGGGACGGCGTCGCCGGCCAGCACGGCGGCGCAGTCGGCGTGCAGCTGCGTGCCTTCGAACAGCAGCACGATGTCCTGCAGCGCGCGCCCCAGGTCGGCGTCGCCGATGCGCATCAGCTGGGCGCACGCCGGAGTGAAGCGCCGCACCCGGAGTTGCCGGTCGAGCAGAACCTTGGGCATCAACGACGATTCCAGCAGGTTCTTCAGGTCGGAATTCAGCGCCTCGACTTCGACGATCTTCGCGTCCAGCGTGGCGTTGGCCGTCAGCAGTTCCTCGTTCAGCGACTGCAGTTCCTCCTTGGAGCTCTCGAGCTCCTCGTTGGTCGACTGCAGCTCCTCGTTCATCGCCAGAACTTCCTCGTTCGCCGTGCGCATTTCCTCGCCCGACGCGCGCGCCTGCTCGATGGTGCGCGTGAGATCGTCGCGCGTGGCCTGCAGTTCCTGGTTGAGCTGCTCGAGCGCCCAGCGGCCGGCATTGGCGTCCGGCGTCATGGTGATCGCCTCGTCGTGCGCCAGGCCGCTGAACGCGACTGCCAGCATCCATGCCCGCTCCGGGCTTTCGAAGGGATTGACTTCGATGCGCACCCCGGCCGCGGACGCCGCGCCGCCGTCGTCGGCGCGCACGTTGACGACGCGGCGCTGGCGCATGCGCCGGGCGTCGAGCATGGCCAGGCGCAGCGCCATGACATAGTCGGCGCGAACGACCTCGAACAGGTCGCGCGACGGCATGCCGCTGGGAAAGCGCAGGTACGGCGACAGATCGCCGGTCATGTAGGTGATCCGTCCCTTGACGTCGACCAGCAGCTGCGCCGTTCCGTAGCGCTCGAGAAGCCGCGCGTGGATCGCGCCCTGATCGATCCAGCGTTCGCTGCGCAGGCGCGGCTCGTCGCCGCCGTACCCGCCGGTGACGGCGCCGCGCGTGGCCATCGGCAGCTCGGGCATGCGCCCCGGCTTGGTCGCGGTGCGGCGGTAAACGCGCCAGGTCTTGGACAACGTTTCGAAATGCCGCTCGACGTTGCCCAGGGTTTCCGCCTTGCCGAGGAACAGCACGCCACCGGGATTCAGCGCGAAATGGAACACGCTGAGCACCTTGCGCTGCATGGTGCGGTTCAGGTAGATGAGGACGTTGCGGCAGACGATCAGGTCGAGCTTCGAATAGGGCGGGTCGCTGACCAGGTTGTGGCGGGCGAACACGATGGCTTCGCGCAGTTCCTTGCGCACCCGCCAGCCGAGGTCGCGCTGGTCGAAATAGCGCTCGATCCATTCCTGCGCGACCCCGGTCAGCGCCGCGCGCGCGTAGTTCCCGGCGCGCGCCGCGTCGAGCGCCGCGCCGTCCAGGTCGGTGGCGAAGATCTTCACCGCGCCGCCGCCGTGCCGACGCATCTGCTCGAACAGCAGAATGCCGATCGAATACGCCTCCTCGCCGCTGGAGCAGCCGGCGATCCAGGCGCGCACCGGCTCGCCGGGGCCACGCGCCGCGAACAGCGCCGGCAGCGCGTCGCGCTCCAGCACCTCGAACGCGGCGCGGTCGCGGAAGAACGCGGTCACGCCGATCAGCAGGTCGTGGCCGAGCTGGGTCAGTTCGGCCGGATCGTCGCCGAGCCGCTGCACGTACGCGTCGAGGGTCTCGATTCCCAGAATGCCCATTCGACGCTCGACGCGGCGCGTCAGCGTCGGACGCTTGTACGCGTGGAAATCCCGGTTCAGGCGCTGCTGCAGCAAATCGAGCACGGTGTCGAGCTGCGCATCGCGCTGCGCGTCGCCCGCGCCGCGCCGCTTCGGCGGCGCGTTCCCGGCGGCCCAGGCGACGATGACCGCGGCCAGCCGCGCCGGGTCGCCGGCCTCGTCGGCCAGTCCCGCGTCGCGCACGCTGCGCGG
>JAJZHS010000158.1 GCA_021798395.1 Pseudomonadota bacterium | reverse complement strand
TACCGCATCGTGATCGACCGCAACAAGGCCGCGCGCTCCGGGATCGTCCCCGGCCAGGTCATCCAGCTGCTCCACGGCTACGTCTCGGGCATGCAGGTCGGCGCGGTGCACGCGCGCGGCGCCGACGAGCCGGTGAGCATCGTCGTGCGCGTGGCGCGTTCGGCGCGGCAGACGCCGCAGCAGCTGCTCGACCTGCCGCTGCAGGGCGCCGGCGGCACCATCGTCCCGCTGTCGGCGATCGCCCATGTCGAACGCACCGACCTGGCCCGGCCGATCTACACCCGCGACCAGCACCCGGTGGTCTACGTCGGCGGTGAAATGGTGCGCTCCAGCCCGGTCTACGCCACGCTGAGCCTGAACAGCCGGCTCGACGGCCACGCGCTGCCCGACGGCACGGTGCTGCACACCGGCAACCTCGGCTTCACCGCCACGCCGCCGTCCGGCCTGAAGGGCTACCAGCTGCTGTGGGGCGGCGAAATGCGGCTGACGCTCGACGTGTTCCGCGACCTCGGCTCGGCGTTCATCGTCGCGCTGGTGTTCATCTACCTGCTGCTCGTCGCCTACTACAAATCGTTCATGCTGCCGGTGATCGTCATGGGCGCCATTCCACTGACGCTGATCGGGGTGTTCCCCGGCCACTGGCTGACCCAGCAGGCGTTCACCGCGACGTCGATGATCGGGGTCATTGCGCTGGCCGGAATCGTGGTGCGCAACTCGCTGCTGCTGATCGACTTCATCCTCGACTACCGCGCCCGCGGCTACAGCCTGGAGGAGTCGGTCGCGCAGGCCGGCGCCGTGCGCCTGCGTCCGATCCTGCTCACCGCGCTGGCGATCATCTTCGGCTCGGCCATCATGATCACAGACCCGGTGTTCGGCGGGCTGGCGGTGTCGCTGATCTTCGGCACCCTGCTGTCGACCATCCTGACGCTGATCGTCATCCCCCTCATGTACTACATCTGGCAGGTGCGTTTCGTGCTGCCGCGCCAGGCGCGCCCGACCTGAACCCGTTTTTTCCTGGAGTCCCGACCATGACCGTTGAACGTTACATCCGCGTATTCGCCGGCAGTTTCATCCTGCTCTCGCTGCTGCTCGGCGTCGACGCCAGCCCGCTGTTCGTCTCGCGCTGGTTCCTGCTGCTGACCGCGTTCGTCGGAGCCAACCTGCTGCAGTTCGGCTTCACCAACGTGTGCCCGCTGGCGATGATCCTGAAAAAGCTCGGAGTACCCGAGTCGCGGCTGTCCTGCGGGAACTGAACCGCCGTCGCGATGCTCTACAGGGCAGGGTGACGCAAGGGCGCCACCATCTGGGTAACATCAGCAAGGACAATCGATGATGAGCAAAAGTCGTCAGGCGCCGAAGACCCCCCAGCCAGGAGAGCAAGTGATGTCCGTTCTGACCAACGAAACGTCGCGCACCGACATACTGAACCGCCTCAAGCGCGCCGAAGGTCAGCTGCGCGGCGTGCAGCGCATGATCGACGAAGGCGAGCCGTGCCTGAAGGTCGCGCAGCAGCTCTCGGCGGTGCGCAAGGCGCTGGACAGCACCTTCGTGCGCATGACCGTGTGCTACATCGAGCAGGAGATCGACTCCCGTCTCGACGGCAGTCCCGCGGAGCGGGTGCGGCTGGACGCGATGATCGACGAAATGGAGACGCTGCTCGCGCGCATGACCTGAGCCGCGCGCGGCTCAGGTGCGCGGCGCCGGCGCGTGGTCAGTCGTCGGCGTGGGCGATGATGCCGCCGCCCAGGCAGACCTCGCCGTCGTACAGCACGGCCGACTGCCCCGGGGTCACGGCCCACTGCGGCTGCTCGAAGCGCAGCGTGAAACCCGCCGCGTCCGACGTTTCCATGCGGCACGCGCTGTCGGCCTGGCGGTAGCGCGTCTTGGCGCCGCAGCCGCGCGCCGCGTCCGGCGCCGCGCCGCCGACCCAGCTCGCCGCGGTGGCGCGCAGCGTGCGGCTGAACAGCCACGGGTGGTCGTGGCCCTGCGCCACGTACAGGGTGTTGGTCGCGACGTCCTTGCGCGCGACGAACCACGGCGCTCCGCTGCCGTCGCGGCTTCCGCCCAGGCCGATTCCGCGGCGCTGCCCCAGGGTGTAGAAGGCCAGCCCGATGTGCTCGCCGACGACGCGCCCGTCGGGCGTCTTCATCGGCCCGGGCCGCGTCGGCAGGTAGCGGTTGAGGAAGGCGCGGAACGGCCGCTCGCCGATGAAGCAGATTCCGGTCGAGTCCTTCTTGCGCGCGTTGGGCAGGCCGATCGACGCGGCGATGCGCCGCACCTCGGTCTTCGGCAGCGCGCCGACCGGAAACAGCGTGCGCGCCAGCTGCTGCTGGTTCAGCCGGTGCAGGAAATAGCTCTGGTCCTTGCCCGCGTCGAGCCCGCGCAGCAGCTCCCAGCCGTGCGCGGTCTCGCGCACCCGCGCGTAGTGCCCGGTGGCGATGCGGCCGGCGCCCAGGCGCATGGCGTGGTCGAGGAACGCCTTGAACTTGATTTCGGCGTTGCACAGCACGTCCGGATTGGGCGTGCGCCCGGCGGCGTATTCGCGCAGGAACTCGGCGAACACCCGCTCGCGGTATTCGGCGGCGAAGTTCACCGCCTCGATGTCGATCCCGATCACGTCGGCGACGCTGGCCGCGTCGAGCCAGTCCTGGCGCGACGAGCAATATTCGCTGTCGTCGTCGTCCTCCCAGTTCTTCATGAACAGGCCGACGACGTCGAAGCCCTGCTGCTTGAGCAGCCACGCCGCGACCGACGAGTCGACCCCGCCCGACATGCCGACGACGACGCGCGTCATCGCGGCGCATCCCCCGCGCCGTGCAGCGCCTGCACGGTGGGGTCGGTGTACACCGTGTCCAGCGGCAGCCGGCGCCCGGCCAGGTGATCGGCGACGCATTGCCAGACCAGCGGGCTGCGGTGCCGCGCACGGCTCGCGCGCACCTCGTCGGGGGTCATCCAGACGCGGCGCACGATGCCCGCGTCGAGCGCGCGTCCGGGCAGCGGCGCGCCGACGCTGCCGCTGAACGCCAGCCGCAGGTAGGTGACGTCGTCGTCGCCGCGGCGCACCCGCGCCAGGTACACGCCGAGCAGCGCCTCGGGCGTGAACACGCACGCGGTTTCCTCCAGCGCCTCGCGCACCGCGCCGTCGCGCGGATCCTCGCCGGGCTCGAGGTGCCCGGCCGGGTTGTTCAGCCGCAGACCGTCGGCGGTGTGCTCTTCGACGAGCAGGTAGCGACCTTCGTGGGCGATGATCGCGGCCACGGTGACGCTGGGTTTCCAGACTTGACGCATGTTGATCCGTATTGGAAAGTGCCTATGCGCGCGCGCAATTCAGCGACAATGTTAATTTCGGTTTCTAACAACATGAGGAGACTCGCATGCGCATAGGCGTACCCGCGGAAACGCAGGCTGGCGAAGCCCGCGTGGCGGCCACCGCGGAAACCGTGAAAAAGCTCGTCGCGCTGGGCCACCAGCTCCTCGTGCAGACAGGCGCCGGATTGCGCGCCGGCGTCACCGATGCAGACTACGCCGCGGCCGGCGCCGCCTGCGTCGACGCAGGCGCCGCGCTGGGCGCCGAGCTGGTGCTCAAGGTGCGGCGTCCGGACGGCGACGAACTCGCGCGGATGACGTCCGGCGCGGTGCTCGTCGGCATGCTCGAGCCGTTCAACGCCGACGGGTTGCAGGCGATGGCGGCGGCCGGGCTGACCGCGTTCGCGCTCGAGGCCGCACCGCGCACCACGCGCGCGCAAAGCCTCGACGTGCTCTCCAGCCAGGCCAACATCGCCGGCTACAAGGCGGTGATCCGCGCCGCCGACCTGTACCCGCGCTTCATGCCGATGCTGATGACCGCGGCCGGCACCGTGAAGGCCGCGCGCCTGGTCGTTCTCGGCGCCGGCGTCGCCGGCCTGCAGGCCATCGCCACGGCCAAGCGCCTGGGCGCGGTGGTCGAGGCCTCCGACGTGCGTCCCGCGGCCAAGGAGCAGATCGAATCGCTGGGCGCCAAGTTCATCGACGTGCCGTACGAGACCGACGAGGAGCGCGACATCGCGCAAGGCGTCGGCGGCTACGCCAGGCCGATGCCCAAGTCCTGGCTCGAGCGCCAGGCGGCGCTGGTCGCCGAGCGCGTCAAGCAGGCCAACATCGTCATCACCACCGCGCTGATCCCGGGGCGCGCCGCGCCGGTGCTCGTCAGCGAGGACATGGTGCGCAGCATGAAGGCCGGCTCGGTGATCGTCGACATGGCCGCCGCGCAGGGCGGCAACTGCCCGCTGACCGAGGCCGACCGCGTGGTCGTCAAGCACGGCGTGACCATCGCCGGGCCGACCAACCTGGCGTCCGAGGTCGCCGCCGACGCCTCGGCGCTGTACGCCAGGAACGTGTTCGACTTTCTCAAGCTGGTGCTCGACAAGCAGGGCGCGTTCCAGCTCGCCACCGACGACGACATCGTCGCCGCCTGCCTGATGTGCAGCGGCGGCGAAGTCAAGCGCAAGTAATGCAGGAGCCGACCATGCACGATATTTCGCCACTGCTCGTGAACCTCACGATTTTCGTTCTCGCGATTTATGTCGGGTACCACGTCGTGTGGACCGTGACCCCCGCGCTGCATACTCCGCTGATGTCGGTCACGAATGCCATTTCGGCAATCATCGTGGTCGGCGCGATGCTCGCCGCGGCACTCACCGTGACGCCCCTCGGGCGCGTCATGGGCATGCTTGCGGTGGCCATGGCGTCGGTCAACATCTTCGGCGGTTTCCTGGTCACCCGACGCATGCTGAGCATGTTCAAGAAAAAGGACAAGCCCGGCGCCGCGAAGGCCGAATGAAGGTCCCCGCGTCCTCCCTCATCGACGCGCCGCGGCGCAACTCCCGCAAGGATTCGACATGACCCTGAGCATGAATCTGGTCACCCTGCTGTACCTGATCGCATCGGTGTTTTTCATTCAGGCCTTGAAGGGGCTTTCGCACCCGGCGAGCAGTCGCCGCGGCAATTTCTTCGGCATGCTCGGCATGGGCATCGCGGTGCTGACCACCGCCGCCCTGGTGCTCAAACTCGGCGGCCGTGCCGGAGCCCTCGGGCTGGGTGACGTGCTGCTCGCCCTCGTCGTCGGCGGCGGCATCGGCGCGCTGATGGCCAAACGCGTGCAGATGACCAAAATGCCCGAACTGGTCGCCTTCATGCACAGCATGATCGGTTTGTCGGCGGTGTGCATCGCGGTGGCCGAAGTGGCCGAGCCGCACGCCTTCGGCATCGTCGCCGCGGTCGGCCAGCCGCTGCCGTACGGCAATCGCATCGAACTGTTCATCGGCACCATCGTCGGCGCGATCACGTTCAGCGGGTCGGTGATCGCTTTCGGCAAGTTGTCGGGCAAATACAAGTTCCGCCTCTTCCAGGGCGCTCCGGTGCGCTTTCCGGGGCAGCACTGGGTCAATCTCCTGGTGGCGCTGACCACCCTGGCGTTCGGCATCGCCTTCTGGGCCGGCGCGCAGTGGACTCCGTTCGTGCTGATGCTGGCGCTGGCGTTCGTCCTCGGGGTGCTGATCATCATTCCGATCGGCGGCGCCGACATGCCGGTGGTGGTGTCGATGCTCAACAGTTATTCGGGCTGGGCCGCCGCCGGAATCGGCTTCTCGCTCGAGAACAGCATGCTGATCATCGCCGGCTCGCTGGTCGGCTCCAGCGGCGCGATCCTGTCGTACATCATGTGCCGCGCGATGAACCGTTCGTTCATCAGCGTGATTCTCGGCGGCTTCGGCGCCGAGGGTGGAACCGAGGCCGTCGGCGCGTCCGGCCAGCGCACCGCCAAATCGGGCAGCCCGGACGACGCCGCGTACATCCTGGCCAACGCCGAGAGCGTGATCATCGTTCCCGGCTACGGCCTGGCGGTGGCGCGCGCGCAGCACGCGCTGAAGGAAATGGCGCAAAAGCTCGGCGAGCGCGGAGTCAGCGTCAAGTACGCGATCCACCCGGTGGCCGGCCGCATGCCCGGCCACATGAACGTCCTGCTCGCCGAAGCCGAGGTGCCGTACGACCAGGTGTTTGAAATGGATGACATCAACCCCGAGTTCGCGCAGGCCGACGTCGCCGTCGTGCTCGGCGCCAACGACGTCGTCAACCCGGCGGCGCGCAACGATCCGAAGTCGCCGATCGCCGGCATGCCGATCCTCGACGCCTGGCGCGCCAAGACGGTGATCGTGAACAAACGCTCGATGG
>JAJZHS010000157.1 GCA_021798395.1 Pseudomonadota bacterium | reverse complement strand
CGGCGCGCCGTTCTACATCAGCGCGGCGCAGTTCGAGTACTGGAAGCACACCCAGCTGATCATCGACGTGGTCGACGGGCGCGGCGGCATGTTCTCGCTCGAGGGGCCGACCGGCAAGCGTTTCCTGACCCGCTCGCGTCTGTACGACGACGCCGAATGGGCCGCGCTGCAGGCAGCAGGCCGCGTCTGAGCCCGCATTCCGACCACCTTGCCCCAGGAGTCCAGACCGACGACAGCACCGTTCGCCACCCCGACCAGGATCCCGTTTCTGCCGCTTTCTCGGCGCGAGACATTCGGCCAGGCGCACCCAGGATCCTTGCACAGCAAGTATGGATTTTCCCACTAGGAGACAACATGAAACGACAGAATCAACGTCTCGCCCGCTACGCGCGGGGGGCGGCCCTGTCCGCGCTCGGGCTGGCGTTCGCCGGCACCGCGCTGGCCGCTGACTATCCGGCGGTCACGCAGCAGCGTCTCGACGACGCTGCGCACGCCACCGACTGGCTGACCTACTACCACTCGTACGGCGGCGACAGCTTTTCGCCGGCGAAGCAGATCGATACGGCCAACGCCAAGAGCCTCAAGATGGTCTGGTCGCACAAGTTCCCGGCCGACCTGACCCAGGGCTTCGAAGCCACTCCGATCGTCAACGGCGACTACATGTACGTCACGGTGCCGAAGGACGGCGTCTACGCCTTCAACGCCACCACCGGCAAGAAGCTGTGGGACTACATCCCGACGCTGTCGCCGCTGTCGTTCAAGACCGTCTGCTGCGACGTGGTCAACCGCGGCGTCGCGCTGTACGGCAACCGGCTGTTCGTCGCCCTGCTCAGCGGCCAGGTCGCCGCGCTCGACGCGCAGTCCGGCAAGGTCGACTGGAAGAAGCAGCTCGTCGACCCGGGAATCGGCTACGCCTTCACGCTGGCTCCGCTGGCGGTCGACGGCAAGGTCGTCGTCGGCAACTCGGGCGGCGAATACGGCGCCCGCGGCTTCATCGAAGCGCTCGACACCAAGACCGGCGACGTCGCCTGGAAGCGCTACACCATTCCGTCGCCGACCGAACCGGGCGGCAATACCTGGCCCAAGGGCATGTACCTGCACGGCGGCGGCGCGGCCTGGATCACCGGCACCTACGATCCGGCGCGCAAGCAGCTGTACTGGGGGGTCGGCAACCCCGGCCCGTGGCTCGCCGAGCTGCGTCCGGGCAACAACCTGTACAGCGACTCGCTGCTGGCGATGAACGTCGGCACCGGCAAGATCGACTGGCACTTCCAGTACACCCCGCACGACAGCTGGGACTACGACGGCGTGAACACCGCGCTGCGCGCGCACATCCGCTACCACGGCAAGGACTACAACGCGCTGCTCCACGCCGATCGCAACGGCTACTTCATGGCCATCGACCAGGACACCGGCAAGCTGATCTACGCCAAGCCCTTCGTCAAGGCGACCTCGGTGCTCGGCTACACCAAGGACGGCGTGGCGATCGTCAACAAGACGAAGTACCCGTCGGTCGGCAAGACCATCAAGACCTGCCCCGAATTCCTCGGCGGCAAGAACTGGTGGTCGATGTCGTACGACCCGGTGGACCACATCGCCGTCATCCCGACGCTGCACGCCTGCGGCAGCTACAACGGCACCAAGGTCAGCTACATGCAGGGCCTGCCGTACCTCGGCGAAGGCTTCGGCATCGTCCCGGAACCCGGCAGCAAGGGCTACGGCGAGGTGCAGGCGATCAACGTCAACACCGGCAAGAAGGTCTGGGGCCACTGGAGCAAGATGCCGTGGAACGGCGGCATCGCGACGACGGCCGGCGGAATCGCCTTCTCCGGCTCGCTGGGCGGCCATCTCTACGCGTTCGACACCGCGACCGGCAAGGTGCTGTGGAAGAGCCCGAAGCTGGCCAGCGGCGTGATCGCGCAACCATCGGTGTATGAGGTCGGCGGCAAGGAGTACGTCGCGGTCCTGGCCGGCTACGGCGGCGCCAACCCGATCTGGGGCGGCCCGATGGCCAAGATGACCAAGAGCGTTCCGCGCGGCGGCACCTTGTACGTGTTCGCGCTGTAAGCGCAGCGTCGTCGAGCAGCAAGTCCGGCCGGCGCGCCCGCAACGGCGCGCCGGCCGGCAGGGTGCGCCGTTGCCGCAGCTCGACCGGCGTCGACACCCAACGAACCCAACAACCTTGAACAGGTCTGTCATGAAGTACCGCAATCTCACGCTGGCGGTGGCCGTGGCGCTCAGCGCCGCCACCGCGCAAGGCCACGAAATCCGCCTGTGCGTTTTCCCGCACAGCCCGACCCGCGCGGTCGACACCGCAGTCGCGCACGCGGTTTTCGAACACCTCGGTTTGCGCTATCGCGTCGTCGACCTGGGCGCGGCCCTCGGCCACGGAGCGCTGCCGCAGGCCAGCCTGGTGCACCTGCTCGGCGGCAAGTGCGACGTGTTCGCCGGCGTGCCGATGTCGGACGACGCGACGCCTCCGGCGACGTTGCTGTCGTCGCGCCCGTATGCGGCGGCCGATTTCGTCGAATTCGGGATGCCCGGGGTCGCCGCCAGCGGCACGGTCGCGGTCGCCTACCGCACTCCGGCGCAGCTGATCGCGGCCGACGCCAAGGTGCCGAATTTCGACGTCGAGAACACGCCCGAGGCGGTGATCGACGCCGTCGTCAACCACCGCGCGACGCGTGGCATCGCCTGGTATCCGAGCCTGCTGGCGTACGAGCAGGAGCACTCCGGGACCCGCTTCACGGTCGCTCCGGTGCACTCCCGGCTGTCGCACTGGGATCTGCGCTTCGTCGCCGCGCCGCGGCAGCGCGTGCTGCTGGGCCGCGTGTCGCGCAGCCTGGACGCCATGCACCACAGCGGCGCGCTGCAGCGCCTGACCGCGCCGCTGGCGCCGCACGCCGAGGCCGCGCAGACCGCCTCCGCGAGCGCGCCGAACCCGGCGCAAGGCGGCAAGGCAGCGGCGCAGGCGCCGGCGGGCCCGACCGCGCAGTTCGCCGCCGAGCAGGTCGGTCCGGGACGCCAGGTCTACGCCGCCGAGTGCGCGAAATGCCATGGCGCCAAGCTCGAAGGGCGCACCGCGCCCGCGCTGATGGGGCCCGGATTCGCGCCGGCGAGCAACTCGACCATGACCATCGGCGGCATCTACCAGTACGTGACCACCAACATGCCGGCCGACAAGCCCGGGCTGCTCAAGCCGGCGCAGTACGTCGACGTCATGGCGTACCTGCTGCAGGCCAACGGCTACGCGCCGTCGGGCAAGGCGTTGACCGCGCAGGGCGCGGGCAACGATTCGTCGCAGTTCGATTCCTTCGTCAAATGAAAGCCCCACGCCGCAGCCCGCTCGCGCTGCTGATCGCCGCGGCGCTCGCCGCCGGCGCCGCCGACGCCACCGCGCTGGCCGCCGCGCCCGCCGCTCCGGAGGCTGCGGCGTCGGCACCGCAGGTGCTGCCGACGGTCATCGTGCAGGGGTTGAGCTACGGCCACGGCACGCTGCCGTCGGCGGCAAGCGTGCTCGGCCGCCGCGCGTTGACCGAGGGCCAACCGCAGATCAATCTGTCGGAGACGCTGAACCAGGTTCCGGGCCTGATCGTCAACAACCGCCAGGACTACGCGCAGGACATGCAAATGTCGATCCGCGGCTTCGGCGCCGACTCTCCGTTCGGCGTGCAGGACCTGCGCCTGGTGCTCGACGGCATTCCGCTGACCATGCCCGACGGCCAGGCGCAATCGCAGGTCATCGACATGCCGATGCTCGGCGGCGTCAAGGTCATCAAGGGCCCGTTCGTCGCCCTGTACGGCAACGCCGCCGGCGGCGTGCTCGAGGCCTGGACGCGTCCCGCGCCGCACCGGCCCGAAGCGACGCTGAGCACCTGGCTCGGCGCCTGGGGAACGCGGCAGACCGTGCTCAGCGGCGGCGCGCGCAGCGGCGCCTGGAGCGGCGTGGCCGGCTTGACCGACATGCGCACCGCCGGCTGGCGCCAGCACAGCCAGGCCACCCGCCGGCAGTTCAACGCCGTGCTGCGCCGCGACGACGGCGGCAGCGACCGCTACAGCGTGGTGGTCAACGCGCTGAACCAGAACGCGCAGGACCCGGCGGGCCTGACGCGCGCCGAACTGCAGCGCGATCCCAGCGGAGTCGATCCGGCGATCGTGGCCTACGACGCGCGCAAGACCGCGCGCAACCGCCAGGTCGGCGTTTCGTGGCACCACCGTTTCGACGCCTCGAACGCCATGCAGTTCGCGGTCTACGACGGCACCCGGCGGGTGGTGCAGTTCCTGCCGTTCAGCGGCGACTTCGGCGTCTCGGCGGGCGGCGTCGTCGACCTGCGCGACGCCTTCGGCGGCGCCCGTGCGCAGTACACCCACGCCGGGGAACTCGCCGCGCGGGCCTACAGGCTCGACGCCGGAATCGACTATGGGCGCGAGAACGAGTGGCGCAAGGGGTGGATCAACGACTTCGGCACCCAGACCGGACTGCGCAACGACCAGTACAACACGGTCGACAATTTCGCCCAGTTCGTGCAGGCGCACTGGCAGCTCGGCAGCCGCGTTGAACTCAGCGGCGGCGTTCGGCACGACCAGGTCCGTTTCGGCTCGACCACCGCCAGCGATTCGCCGTTCGGCGCCGGCAGCGGCGGCGGCGCAAGCTACGCGAGCACCGATCCGGTGCTCGGCGTGTCGTGGCGCGTCGGCCCGAACGACAGCGTCTACGCCGACTACGGCCACGGCTTCGTCACGCCGACCGCCTACCAGCTGGCGTATCGGCCCGACGGCAAGCCGGGGCTCAATTTCGCCCTGCAGCCGATGCACCTGCGCAGCGCCGAAGTCGGCTGGCGGGGAAGCGCCGGCGTGCTGCGCGTCGACGCCGCGCTCTACCACGTCGACACCGACAACCAGATCGTCGTCTACAAGTCGATCGGCGGGCGCACGACCTACATCAACGCCGGCAGCACCCGCCGCTGGGGCGTCGACCTGGGCGTGCACGCGAACCTGCCTGCCGATCTGCACGCGCGTCTGGCGTACAGCCTGGTCGACGTGCGCTTCGTCGGCGGCCCCTACGACGGCAACACCATGCCCGGAGTTCCGCGCCAGCAGCTCGACAGCATCCTGAGCTGGCGGCCGCGCGGCGTCCCTGGATTCCATGCCGCGCTCGACTGGCAACTGCGCAGCCAGGTCTACGTCGACGCGCAGAACAGCGCCGCGGCGCAAGGCTGGGGCGTGCTGAACGCGTCGCTGGGAACCCGCCAGCACACCGGGCGCTGGACGCTGCACGAGTACATGCGGGTCGACAACGTGCTCGATCGCAATTACGTCGGCGCGGTCGTCATCGCAGACTCCCAGGGTCGCTATTACGAGGCAGCTCCCGGGCGCAACTTCGGGGTCGGCGTCGAACTGACGCGGGGATTCTGACCATGCGGCGCGTCGTCCTGGCAGCCTGGCTCGGCATGCTGGCGGTGCGTGCCGGAGCGGCCGGCGCGCCGCCTGCGCCAGCCCCGGCGCCGGCGCAGGACCCCTGGCGCTGGTTCGTCTCGGCGCCCGCGGGCAGCACGCCGGACTTGCGCCGGCGCGCCGCATCGGGCGACGCGCGGGCCGAGATCGCGCTTGCGCGCCAATGCCATTCGAGGCACGACGGCACGTGCACCATCCTCTGGCTGACCGAAGCCAACGCGCGCGGCGATGCGGTCGCGCAATACCTGCTCGGCATGGTGTACGTGCGCGGCGACGGCATCACGCAGGACCTGCAGCAGGGCGCGTACTTTCTGGGCAAGGCCGCGGCCCAGCACGAGGTGCATGCCGAGTACAGGCTCGGCCTGATGCTGTCCGACGCGGATTTCACCAATCCGGGCGCCGGGTCGATCCCGGACGAACTGCGCCGCGGCGAGCGGCTGCTGCGGGCCGCGGCAGCGGCCGGCTACGCTCCGGCACAGTACCGCATGGGCGTGCTGTGCGCGCGCCTGGGCGCCGACTGCGCGGCGCAGTCGCGGGCCTGGCTGGAACGCGCTGCCGCGCAGGGGCAGATCGACGCCGCGTACATGGTCGCGGCGCAGGCCGCGCGGAGCGGCGACGTCGGCGCGGCGCGCTCCGGCGCGCAGCGCGTGTTGCAGCTGGCTCCGGCCGGTTCATCGTACGCCGGCGATGCGCGCCGGCTGTTGCAGCGCCTGTCCGGCGCGCACTGACAAGGCGCGCGTACCCGCCATGACCGCGTCGACGTCGACCCGCCG
>JAJZHS010000156.1 GCA_021798395.1 Pseudomonadota bacterium | reverse complement strand
GTGCCATGAAGCCGACGCAGCCGGCCGCTTTGGCGCCGGTGCCGATCGGAGTCGCGCCGAACGGCGCGCGCCGCGGCCGCGCCGAGCATGCCGCGCTGCCGCTCGACGCCGCGGCGCTGGCGCGCGACGCGGCGGCGTGCGCACAGGCGGGGGCGAGCTGGTTCCACGTGCACGTGCGCGACGCGCAAGGCCGCCACAGCCTCGATTCAGGCCTGTATCGCGACGCATTCGCCGCGATCGGCGCCGAAGTCGGCGACGCGCTGCTGCTGCAGATGACCACCGAGGCGGCGGGGCGCTACCAGGCTGCCGAACAGATCGCCGCGGTGCGCGCGCTGCGGCCGCGTGCGGTGTCGATCGCGGTGCGCGAATTGCTGGCCGGCGCGCACGACTACGACGACGCCTGCGCGCTGCTGCGCGAGCTCGCCGCCGACGGCTGCGCGGTGCAGTTCATCGCCTACGCGGCCGCCGACCTGCAGCGGCTGCGGCGGTGGTTGCGCGACGCAGGAGCGCCGCTGGCGGTCGAGGTGCTGCTGGTGCTGGGCGCATACGTCGCGGAGCGCGATGCGCGCCCGGACGAACTGCTGCCCTTGCTCGGCGCGCTCGAACCCGGCTGGGGCTGGAGCGCCTGCGCGTTCGGCCCGACCGAGGCGGCGTGCCTGGTGGCCGCGGCGGCGCTCGGCGGAGGCGTACGGGTCGGTTTCGAGAACAACCTGTGGCTGCCCGACGGGCGGCCTGCGGCCGACAACGCCGAACTGGTGCGCCACCTGGTCGACGCACTGGCCCGGTTGGGCCTGCGCCCGGCGAGCGCGGCGCAGACACGGGCGCGGTTCGCGCGGGGCTGAGCCGCGCCCGGGCGGCGAGCGGCGCGCTCCCCCCCAAAAAAAACCGGCCACCATGCGGTGGCCGGCGGTGCGCGGGCGCCGCGTCGGCGCCGCGGCGACTCAGCTCGAAGCCTCGTCGCCGCCCGCTTCGCCCGAGGCCTCGTCGGCTTCGGCCGCGTTGCGGTTGTCTTCCAGCGCCTGCAGTTCGGCCGCAGCCTGCGCCTGGCGCTCGGCGTGGTCGAGCACCTCCTTGGCCTTGCGCGCCTGGTGGAACGCCATGCCGGTGCCGGCCGGGATCAGGCGGCCGACGATGACGTTCTCCTTGAGCCCGCGCAGCTCGTCGCGCTTGCCCATGATCGCCGCCTCGGTCAGCACCCGGGTGGTTTCCTGGAACGACGCCGCCGAGATGAAGCTGTCGGTCGACAGACTGGCCTTGGTGATGCCCAGCAGCACGTTGTTGAAGGTCGCCGGGATCTTGTCGCGCTCGATCAGCGCGGCGTTGGTCTGCAGCACCTCGGAGCGCTCGACCTGCTCGCCGGTGATGTAGTCGCTCTCGCCCGGATCCTTGATCTCGACGCGGCGCAGCATCTGGCGCACGATCACTTCGATGTGCTTGTCGTTGATCTTCACCCCCTGCAAGCGGTACACGTCCTGCACTTCGTCGACGATGTAGCGGGCCAGCGCCTCGACACCGAGCAGGCGCAGGATGTCCTGCGGCTCCGCGGCGCCGTCGACGATCAGCTCGCCCTTGTTGACGACCTGGCCTTCGTGCACCAGCACGGTCTTTTCCTTCGGCACCAGGAACTCGTGGCTCTGGCCGTCGAGGTCGGTGATGACCAGCCGCACCTTGCCCTTGGTCTCCTTGCCGAACGACACCGTGCCGGTGGTCTCGGCCAGCATGCCGGCGTCCTTCGGCGAGCGGGCCTCGAACAGCTCGGCCACGCGAGGCAGACCGCCGGTGATGTCACGGGTCTTCTGGCCTTCCATCGGGATGCGCGCCAGCACTTCGCCGGGGCCCACTTCCTGGCCGTCGCGGACCTGGATCAGCGCGCCGACCTGGAAGCCGACCGTCACCGGGTGTTCGGTGCCGGGGATCTTGACCTCCTGCCCGGCCTCGTTGAGCAGCTTGACCTGCGGTCGCACGATCTTGGCCGAGCCGCGGCGCTTCGGATCGATCACCACCAGGGTCGACAGGCCGGTGACCTCGTCGACCTGCTTGGCCACGGTGACGCCTTCCTCGATGTTCTCGAACTTGGCGCGACCGGCGTACTCGGTGATGATCGGGCGGGTCAGCGGGTCCCAGCTGGCCAGCGCGGCGCCGGGCTTGATCGCCATGCCGTCCTTGACGAACAGCAGCGCGCCGTATGGCACCTTGTGGCGCTCGCGCTCGCGACCGTAGTCGTCGGTCACCAGCACTTCGCCGGATCGCGAAATGACGACCTGCTCGCCCTTCGAGTTCGTCACGTAGCGCATGGTGGCGGTGAAGCGCGCGGTGCCGGCGCTCTTGGCTTCGACGCTGGAGGCCACCGCGGCACGCGACGCGGCACCGCCGATGTGGAAGGTGCGCATGGTCAGCTGGGTGCCGGGCTCGCCGATCGACTGCGCGGCGATCACACCGACCGCCTCGCCGACGTTGACCAGGCTGCCGCGGCCGAGGTCGCGGCCGTAGCACTTGGCGCACATGCCGTAGCGCGTCTCGCAGGTCAGCGGAGTGCGCACGCGGATTTCGTCGATGCCCGAGGCCTCGACCAGGTCGAGGTAGTCCTCGTCGAGCATCTCGCCGGCCGGAACGATGGTGTCCTGCGTCTCCGGGTTGACGATGTCGATCGCCGCGACGCGGCCGAGAACGCGGTCGCGCAGCGATTCGATGACTTCGCCGCCCTCGACCAGCGCGCGCATCGACACGCCCTGCACGGTGCCGCAGTCGGACTCGGTGATCACCAGATCCTGCGTGACGTCGACCAGGCGGCGCGTCAGGTAGCCCGAGTTCGCGGTTTTCAGCGCGGTGTCGGCCAGACCCTTGCGCGCGCCGTGGGTCGAGATGAAGTACTGCAGGACGTTGAGGCCTTCGCGGAAGTTCGCGGTGATCGGGGTCTCGATGATCGAGCCGTCGGGCTTGGCCATCAGCCCGCGCATTCCGGCGAGCTGGCGGATCTGCGCCGCCGAGCCGCGCGCGCCCGAGTCGGCCATCATGTAGATCGAGTTGAACGACTCCTGGCGCACTTCCTTGCCGTGGCGGTCGGTCACCGGCTCGGTGGCCAGGCGGTTCATCAGCGCCTTGCCGACCTCGTCGCCGGTGCGCCCCCAGATGTCGACCACCTTGTTGTAGCGCTCGCCCTGGGTGACAAGGCCCGACGCGTACTGCTGCTCGATTTCCTTGACCTCGCGCTCGGCGTGGTTGATCAGCTCGTGCTTTTCCTGCGGCACCAGCATGTCGTCGACGCTGATCGAGATTCCGGCGCGGGTGGCCAGCGCGAAGCCCGACTGCAGCAGGCGGTCGGCGAAGATCACCGTGTCGCGCAGCCCGCAGCGGCGGAACGACGCGTTGATCAGCCGCGAAATCTCCTTCTTCTTCAGCGCCTTGTTCATGACGCTGAACGGCAGACCCTTGGGCAGGATCTCCGACAGCAGCGCACGGCCGGCGGTGGTCTCGACCACCGCGGTCCGCGACGTCAGCGCCTTGGTCGCGCGGTCGCGCTCGTAGTCGGTCAGGCGCACGCTGATGCGCGCGGTCAGTTCGAGCACGCCGGCGGCCAGCGCGCGCTGGATTTCGCCGACGTCGGAGAACACCATGCCTTCGCCGCGGCCGTTGATGCGCTCACGGGTGGCGTAGTACAGGCCCAGCACCATGTCCTGCGACGGCACGATCGACGGTTCGCCGTTGGCCGGGAACAGCACGTTGTTCGAAGCCAGCATCAGGGTGCGCGCTTCCATCTGCGCCTCGAGCGACAGCGGCACGTGCACGGCCATCTGGTCGCCGTCGAAGTCGGCGTTGAACGCCGCGCAGACCAGCGGGTGCAGCTGGATCGCCTTGCCTTCGATCAGCACCGGCTCGAACGCCTGGATGCCCAGGCGGTGCAGCGTCGGCGCCCGGTTGAGCATCACCGGATGCTCGCGGATGACCTCTTCGAGGATGTCCCAGACGATCGGAGTCTGCGAGTCGACTTCCTTCTTCGCCGCCTTGATGGTCGTGGCCACGCCCATCGCTTCGAGGCGGTTGAAGATGAACGGCTTGAACAGTTCCAGCGCCATCAGCTTGGGCAGTCCGCACTGGTGCAGCTTCAGCGTCGGGCCGACGGTGATCACCGAGCGGCCCGAGTAGTCGACGCGCTTGCCGAGCAGGTTCTGGCGGAAGCGGCCTCCCTTGCCCTTGATCATGTCGGCGAGCGACTTCAGCGGCCGCTTCTTCTGGCCGACCATCGCCTTGCCTCGGCGGCCGTTGTCGAGCAGCGAGTCGACCGCTTCCTGCAGCATGCGCTTTTCGTTGCGCACGATGATCTCGGGCGCCTTCAGTTCGAGCAGCCGGTGCAGGCGGTTGTTGCGGTTGATGACGCGGCGGTACAGGTCGTTGAGGTCCGAGGTGGCGAAACGCCCGCCGTCGAGCGGAACCAGCGGACGCAGGTCCGGCGGCAGCACCGGCAGCACGGTCAGCACCATCCACTCGGGCTTCGAGTTGGTCTTGCGGAACGCGTCGAGCACCTTCAGACGCTTGGAGTTCTTCTTGACCTTGGTGTCCGAGCCCTGCAGGTCGCCGCGCAGCGCCGCGGTCTCGGTTTCGAGATCCATGTCGGCGAGCAGGTCGCGGATCCCCTCGGCGCCCATGTGGGCGACGAACTCATCGCCGAACTCCTGGCGCTTGGCCGCGTACTCGTCCTCGGACAGCACCTGGCGCTTGGCCAGCGGGGTCATTCCCGGGTCGGTGACGACGTAGGCTTCGAAGTACAGCACGCGTTCGATGTCGCGCAGCGGCATGTCGAGGATCATGCCCAGGCGCGACGGCAGGCTCTTCAGGAACCAGATGTGCGCCACCGGCGACGCCAGGTCGATGTGGCCCATGCGGTCGCGGCGAACCTTGCTCTGCGTGACTTCGACGCCGCACTTCTCGCAGATCACGCCTCGGTGCTTCAGGCGCTTGTACTTGCCGCACAGGCACTCGTAGTCCTTGATCGGGCCGAAGATCTTGGCGCAGAACAGACCGTCGCGTTCGGGCTTGAAAGTCCGGTAGTTGATCGTCTCGGGCTTCTTGACTTCGCCGAACGACCACGAACGGATCTTCTCCGGAGACGCCAGCCCGATGCTGATGGCGTCGAAATGCTCGTCCTTCTGGAACTGCTTGAACAAGTCGAGTAGGGCTTTCATGGGGGGGCTCCAGATTCCTTAATTGCGTTCCAGTTCGATGTCGAGTCCCAACGAGCGGATTTCTTTGATCAGCACGTTGAACGACTCGGGCATTCCGGCCTCGATCGAATGCTCGCCCTTGACAATGTTCTCGTACACCTTGGTGCGGCCGTTGACGTCGTCCGACTTCACGGTCAGCATTTCCTGCAGCACGTAGCTGGCGCCGTACGCTTCCAGCGCCCAGACTTCCATTTCGCCGAAGCGCTGGCCGCCGAACTGCGCCTTGCCGCCGAGCGGCTGCTGGGTGACCAGCGAGTACGGGCCGGTCGAACGCGCGTGCATCTTGTCGTCGACCAGGTGATGCAGCTTGAGCACGTGCTTGTAGCCGATCGTCACCGGGCGCTCGAAGGCGTCTCCGGTGCGGCCGTCGAACAGCACGGCCTGCTTGCGCGACGCGCTCAGCCGCAGCCGCGCGGCGTCTTCTTCCGGGTAGGCCATCTGCAGCAGCTGGTCGATCTCCTGCTCGGAGGCGCCGTCGAACACCGGCGAGGCGAACGGCAGGCCGCGGCGCAGGTTCTCGCCCAGTTCGAGGATCTCGGCGTCGCTCAGAGCGTCGATTTCCTCGGTCTTGCCGCTGAAGTTGTACAGCGAGCCGAGCAGCTTGCGCAGCTCGGCGGCCTTGGCGTGCGCGCGCAGCATGTCGTCGATGCGCCGGCCCAGCCCGCGCGAGGCCCAGCCGAGGTGGGTCTCGAGGATCTGGCCGATGTTCATGCGCGACGGCACGCCCAGCGGGTTCAGCACCACGTCCATCGGCGTGCCGTCGGCCATGTACGGCATGTCTTCCTCGGGCAGGATCTTCGACACCACGCCCTTGTTGCCGTGACGGCCGGCCATCTTGTCGCCGGGCTGCAGCCGGCGCTTGACCGCCAGGTGCACCTTGACCATCTTGAGCACGCCGCTCGGCAGTTCGTCGCCCTGGGTGAGCTTGCGGCGCTTTTCCTCGAACATCTGGTCGAACTCGTGGCGGCGCTTCTCCAGCGACTCCTTGAGCTGCTCGACCTGCTGGGC
>JAJZHS010000155.1 GCA_021798395.1 Pseudomonadota bacterium | reverse complement strand
TGCACGGCGCGCTGATCGCGGCGACGACGACGTCGCCGGGCCGGATCTGCTCGGCGGCGACGTGCATCATCCAGTTGTCGCCTGGGTGCAGCAGCACGGTGACCGCGGTGCCGGCGACTTGCGCGCCGGCGTAGATCGGGCGCATGTACGGCTGCATCAGGCCGACGCGGCCCATCGCCTCGTGCACCGTGGCGGTGCCCAGGCGCTGCATCGCGTCGACCGCGGCGGCGTCGGCGCGCGCGATGTTGCGGCGTACGATTGCGAGCTGGTTCAGCGGGGTGTTCATGGCGTCGTCCTCCTCGTCGCGCTCACAGGCCGCGCGCCTTCAGCGCCGCGTCGAGCCGCGGGTAGACGCGGCGCGCGTTGGCCTCGAAGATCTTGTGCCGCTGCACCGGGTCGATCGCGGCCGCCTCGATGTAGCGCCTGGTGTCGTCGTAGTAGTGCCCGGTGTCGGGGTCGATGCCGCGCACCGCGCCGATCATCTCCGAAGCGAACACGATGTTGTCGACCGGGATCACGCGCGTGAGCAGGTCGATTCCCGGCTGGTGGTAGACGCACGTGTCGAAGACGATGTTGTTCAGCAGGTGGTCGTGCAGCAACGGTTTCTTCAGCTCCTGCGCCAGGCCGCGGAAGCGCCCCCAGTGGTACGGCACCGCTCCGCCGCCGTGCGGGATGACGAACTTCAGCTCGGGAAAATCCTTGAACAGGTCGCCGCTCAGGCACTGCATGAACGCGGTGGTGTCTGCGTTCAGGTAGTGCGCGCCGGTGGTGTGGAAACACGCGTTGCAGCTGGTGCTGACGTGGATCATCGCCGGGACGCCGTACTCGACCATCTTCTCGTACACCGGGTACCACCAGCGGTCGGTCAGCGGCGGTTCCTTCCAGTGCCCGCCCGACGGGTCCGGGTTCAGGTTGATGGCGACGAATCCGTAGTCGCGCACGCAGCGTTCGAGCTCGGCGATGGTCGTGCGCGGGTCGACTCCCGGCGACTGCGGCAGCATCGCCGCGCCGATGAAGTGGTCCGGGAACAGTCGCGCCACGCGGTGGCACAGCTCGTTGCAGATGCCGGCCCAGGTCGCGCTGGTGTTGAAGTCGCCGATGTGGTGCGCCATGAAACTGGCGCGCGGCGAGAACACGGTCAGGTCGCTGCCGCGCGCGCGCATCAGCCGCAGCTGATTGCCCTCGATCGTTTCGCGCAGTTCGTCGTCGCTGATCTTCAGCTCCGCGACCTTGGGCCCGAGCTGCGGGGAGTTCAGGTGGTCGATTTGGCGCCGGCGCCAGTCTTCCAGCGCCTTCGGCGCCGTGGTGTAGTGGCCATGGCAGTCGATGATCATCGCAGCGGCTCCTTCGCGGTTGTCAGCCCTTGGCCGGACCGGCCCAGACGGCCGCCGGCACCATCACCTCGCCGCGCATGATCAGCCGCGCAGTGCGCAGCAGCGCGGCGCGCAGCACCTGCTGCGCGTCGTCGAGTTCGAGCGCGACGCTGAATTCGCCGCTCGGGTGCTCGACCGACACGGTCTTTGCGCGCCCGGGCGGAATCCGCGCCAGCCCGTCGGCCACCGAGCCCGTCAGCACGCACGCGGTGGCCACGGTGACCGCGGCCAGCACGCCGATGGCGTCGTGGCACACGTGCGGGATGAAGCAGCGCGTGGACACGCTGCCGCCGGCGCGCGCAGCGGCGAGCAGGCCCATCTTCGGGTAGGTCTTCGCCGCCACGTCGCCCAGGCCCATGAGGCGGCCGCATTGCAGCCGCAGCGCCTCGACGCGGCGCTTCAGCGCCGCGTCGGCGTTGAGCTCGGCGACCTCCTCGTAGCCGCTGCGCTGCAGGTCGGCGGCGCGCATCAGCACCATCGGCATGCCGTTGTCGATGCAGGTGACGTCGATGGCGAAGGCGTCGAAGCCGTCGCCCGCCGGAACCGCGACGCGGTCGCGCAGCCTCCCGGTAGGCAGCAGTCCGGAACAGACCGAACCCGCTGTGTCGAGAAAATTGATCTTGATCGGCGATGCGGTTCCCGGAACGCCGTCGATGCGCGCCTCGCCCGAATACGCGACGCGGCCCCCGGGAGTGGCCACCGTGATGTCGCACTGCATTCCGGTGTTGCGCGTCAGCACGCGGAAGGTGCTGCTGTCGCCCTGCGCGCGCACCATGTCGGTCTCGAGCGCGAACGGCACCACCGCGGCGAGCATGTTGCCGCAGTTCGGCGTGGTATCGACCACCGGCTTGTCGGGAACGACCTGGGCGAACAGGAAGTCGAGGTCGACGCCGGGCTGCGCGCTGCGGCGCACGATGCCGACCTTGCTGGTCAGCGGGTGGCCGCCGCCGAGACCGTCGACTTCGCGGCGGTCGGGCGACCCCATCGCGGCCAGCAGCACGCGGTCTCGGGTGGCGACGTCGACCGGCAAGTCGGCCTCGTCGAAAAATGGTCCTCGCGACGTGCCGCCGCGCATGAAAAGACAAGGGATGGCCGTTTGCATGGTGGAATATCCGGTACGCCCAAAACCCAGGGCGAACCGATTATGGCCACCGCGAGCGCCCGATCCAAGGCGATCGCAGCGCTAGCAGCTATCACGGATTGATATGGGCGTGCGCGCGCGCCAGTGCCCGCAACAGGCCGCGGACACGACCCATCAGCGGCGTGGCCGCCTTCATCGCCGAGGCGGCGAGGAACAGCCGGCTGAGCAGTTGCGGCTGCACCAGCGGACGCACGCAGAACGCGTCCGGGGTCCCCGACGCCCGCACGGCGCCGGCGGTGAGCACGCCGTAGCCGTAGCCGTGGCGCACCAGGTCGAGGATCGACGCCACGCCCGAGACCTCCCAGGCGATCTGCAGCCGCATCCCGGCCAGCGCGGCCTGGGCCTCGACGAGCTTGCGCACGGTGTGCGCGCGCTCGGGAATGATCAGCGGCAGCCTGTGCAACTCGGCGAACGCCAGCGGGCCGGAGGCGCCTCCAGCCTGACCGATCAGGCACAGCGGCTCGTCGGACAGCGGCTCGAGTTCGATGGCCTGGTCGGTCTGCGGGTTCAGCACCAGGCCGAGGTCGACGCGGCCGGTGGTGATCCATTCCGCGATGTGTGTCGACAGTCCCTCGACGATCGCCAGCCTGGCCTTCGGCAGCTCGGCGCGAAACGCGTTGACCAGCGGCAGCGTCAGCAGCCGCGCCATGCTCGGCGGCAGCGCGACCGTCACGTGGCCGCGGGGTTCGTCGCGCCCGGCCTCCAGATCGTCGACAGCCAGCGCGACACGCTGCAGGATGTCGACCCCGTGCTCGAACAGCCTGCGCCCGGACTCGGTCAACGTCACGCCGCGGCCGGTGCGCTGCAGCAGGGTGCTGCGCAGCTCGGTCTCCAGCATGCGCACCTGACGGCTCAGCGCCGGCTGCGCGATGTCCAGGATGCGCGCGGCCTGGCTGAAGCTGCCGAGTTCGGCAACGCGGACGAAGTATTCGAGCTGCCTGAGGTTCATCGTGAAGGAGGACACCGCGCTCGCGGCGCCCGGCGGGCTGCGCGCGCCGGAACGGCGCCGCGGCCACCGATCCTAGTCCATTGCGTCAGGGAGACGCCCCCCCGCCGAGGCGCCGGATCAACCGCCGCACAGCGCGCGGATGTCCTCGGGCACCGCGATGGCGCGCAACCGGCCGCCGTCGTCGCGACGCACGAACGCGCGCACTTCGGTTCCTTCGCACAGCACGGTGTCGCCGCGGGTGACGACGTGGCGGTGGCGAAATGTCTTCGCCGCCCATTCCACGATGCTGGTGTGCACCTCGATCGTTTCGCCGTAGGTCGCCGGCTTGAAGAATCGGGTGTGGATCTCGAGCAGCGGGGTGCCGACGATGCCGCGGGTCTTCTCCAGTTCGCGCCACGGCGGAACGCCGCAGGCGCGAAAGTAGACCAGGGAAGCATCGTCCATCCACCGCGAGAAATTCGGGAAGAAAACGATGCCGGCAGGATCGCAGTCGCCGAAGCGAACGTCGACCCGATGCACGTTGCTGCGCGGGGTGCCGCTGTTCATGCCGGCGCCATCATTTGCGGGTTGGCGCACAGCATTCTGTGGGTGTCGATCACCACCTTGGGATGCCCCCTTGATCCTGAAGTCAGCAAGTATTTTGCACGGTGTCGGCGGTGCGCGTCAGGCTCTCGAAGCGCAGCGCGCCCGGGAAATCGTCGGCGCCCTCGCTGAACACGATCGCCGCCTGCTTCGCTGCTCCCAATTTGCCTCCACCGAGGCCATACACGTGCGTCTGTGTTTGGCCTCGGCGGTCGGTCTACACTAATGGGCAGGCATTGGTGCAAACCCGAAAACCCATACACCACTGGCATGACAGCGTGGCGCGCGCCGCGGTTGACGGGGCCGACGCCCATCGCATCGACTACATCGCGCGGGTGTTCGCGGCGCTGGGTTTCGAGCCCCTCGAAGCGCGCCACCGCGCGCTCGTGCTCTACGGCTTCCTGGCTGCCGAATCGCCGAAACCGGCCCGGTCGTATTCGACTGCAACCGACCCCGACCCTTTCAGGAGCCACTATGAGAGCCCTGCGCTGCAACGCCTACGGCCCCATCGACACCCTCGCGGTCGAGGACATCGCCGCCCCGATCCCGGCCGCCGGCCAGGTGCTGGTCGACGTGCACGCGGCGTCGGTCAACTTCCCCGACGCCCTGATGGTGCAGGGGCTCTATCAGGTCAAGCCGCCCCTGCCCTTCACCCCCGGCGCCGAACTGGCCGGCGTGGTCAGCGCCGTGGGCGAAGGCGTCCGCCACGTGAAGGTCGGCGACCGCGTGGTCTGCTCCACCGGCACCGGCGCCTTTGCCGAACAGGCGGTGGCCGACGCGGCCAAGGTGATGCCGCTGCCCGAGGGCATGGACTACGCGGCCGGCGCGTCGTTCACGCTGGCCTACGGCACCGCGCTGCACGCGCTGCAGTCCATCGGCAAGCTGCAACCCGGCGAGACCCTGCTGGTGCTGGGAGCGGCCGGCGGCGTGGGCATCGCGGCCATCGAGATCGCCAAAGCCCTGGGCGCGCGCGTGATCGCCGCCGCCTCCAGCGACGCCAAGCGTGCGCTGGCCGGGCGCGCCGGTGCCGACGAGACCGTCGACTACACCCAGCCGGACTGGCGGCGCGCGGTCGAGGGGATGACCGACGGACTCGGCTGCGACGTGGTGTACGACGCGGTCGGCGGCCCCTACGCCGAACCGGCCCTGCGCGCCTCCGCCTGGCGCGGACGCTATCTGGTGGTCGGCTTTGCCGCCGGCGAGGTGCCCAGGCTGCCGCTGAACCTGGCGCTGCTCAAGGAACGCGCCATCCTGGGCGTGTTCTGGGGCGCGGCCATGTCCAGGGAGCCGAAGCAGCTGCGGGCCGACCTGACGCAGCTGGCCGGCTGGTTCCAGGCCGGCATGCTCAAGCCGCCGGTCACGGAACGCGTCGGTCTGGCGCAGGCGGCCGACGCCATCGCGCGTCTGGCCGGACGTCGGGCGATGGGCAAGATCGTGGTGCTGCCGCGCGACTGACCGGTCGCGTGGCGTCGCCCCGGGAATCCCGGCCGGCATCGCGGACAATGAATGGACCATGGCCGCGAGGCCGTTTTTTGACGACAGCACATGGACGACGGTGTGAGGCGGTTGTTGCGCGAGCAAACGGATACGACATGGACGTCGCCGGACGAATCCGGGGCGAACGCGGACGCGGAAGGCGGGCTCGGGCCGCCAGGGGACCTCGCCCGCCACACGCCGATGATGCAGCAGTACCTGCGCATCAAGTCCGAACACCCCGACGTGCTGCTGTTCTACCGGATGGGGGATTTCTACGAGATGTTCTACGCCGACGCCGAAAAGGCCGCCGGCATGCTCGACCTGACGCTGACCCGGCGCGGGCAGTCCGCCGGGCGGCCGATCGTGATGGCCGGGGTCCCGGTGCAGGCACTCGACAGCTATCTGGCCAAGCTGGTCCGGCGCGGCGAATCGGTCGCCATCTGCGAACAGGTCGGCGATCCCGCGCTGTCCAAGGGCCCCGTGCAGCGCCGCGTCGAGCGCATCGTCACGCCCGGAACCCTGCTCGACGACGGACTGCTCGACGAACGCGCGGACTGCGCGCTGCTGGCCGTGGCGCCGGCGGCGCCGCGCCGCGCGCCGCGCCTCGGGCTGGCCTGGCTGGTGCTGAGCAACGGCGCGCTGCGCCTGGCCGAGTGCGCGCCCGACGAACTCGACGCCTGGCTGGAGCGCATCCAGCCGGCCGAGGTGCTGTGGCCGCAGGACCAGCCCTGCCC
>JAJZHS010000154.1 GCA_021798395.1 Pseudomonadota bacterium | reverse complement strand
GGCGCCCATGACGGCGAACTGCAGCAGGTGCTCGGCTTCGCAATCGACGTTGGCGCCCAGGTCCAGCACCAGCGTCGCGCCGCCGGCCGCGTTCGGCAGGTAGGTGGCGATCGCCGGCCGGTCGATGCCAGGCAGCGTCTTGAGCACATAGCGCGCCACCGCCATCAACGCACCGGTATTGCCGGCCGACACGCAGGCGTGCGCGCGGCCGTCCTTGACCAGTTCGATGGCACGCCGCAGCGACGAGTCCTTCTTGCGCCGCAACGCGACCTCGATCGCGTCGTCCATCGCGACCACCTCGCTGGCCGCGACGACCTCGACCCGCGGATGCGATGCGAGGCCGCTGCGTTGCAGCGCGTCGTGCATCGCCTCGGGCTGGCCGACCAGCAGCGCGCGGCACGTGGGGTGCCGGTCGAGCAGCGCGCGGCAGGCCGGCAGCGTGACCGACGGCCCGTGATCGCCGCCCATGACGTCGACGGCCAGGATCGGCGTCACGGCCTGCGGCGTCACTCTTCGGACTTGGTCTTCACGACCTTGCGGCCGCGGTAGAAGCCGGTCGGGCTGATGTGGTGCCGCAAATGAGCCTCACCGGTCGTCGGCTCGAGCGCCATCGGCGGCTGGCCCAGATGTTGGTGGGCACGATGCATGCCGCGCTTCGACGGCGACTTCTTGTTCTGCTGGACGGCCATTTTGCTACCCCATGCGAAAAATCCCGTGATTATACAGCCAGCCTCGATTCGAGGACCGCCCGGCGACCGGTGTGCCGGGCGTTCCCGGCGCGGCTCAGCGCGGCCTGAGCCGCTGCAGCACGGCGAACGGCGACGTGTCGACAGAAGTGTCGACAGAAGCGTCGGGCGCGGCCGGCGGCGCGCACGACGCGTGCATCGGCACCAGAGGCAGCGCCAGGATCAGCTGGTCCTCGACCAGGGCGTGCAGGTCCACCGGAGCGGTCGCGCACAGCGCCTCGTCCTGCGCTTCGAGCTCGTCCATGCTCAGCTCGGGTTCGACGTCGACCAGGCGGAACAATGCGTGCTCGTCGACCGGCACCTCCACGGTGCGCAGGCAGCGCTGGCACTGCAGCGCAAGCACGGCGCGCACCTCGAGTTCGGCCATCGGCTGGCTGCCGCCGCCGGGAAGCACCTGGACGAAACCGTGCAGGCTCCATTGCGCCTGGCGCTCGCCGGGAGCTTCCGCCAGCGCCGCGGCCAGTCGCGGCATCGCGGCCAGCGCGCGCCGGCCCTGCATGCGGGCGTCGCGCCGCGCCAGTTCGCGCAGGTCGACCAGCGCGTCGTCGGAGGGCGTTTGCGGGTCCATCATGGGCGCGCAGTTTAGCCCCACGCCACGCTCCCGGCCGCACTGCCCCTAAACTTCCGCCTCAGCACGGTGCGAACGCGCACACTACTCAGTAGGGGTAAAAACCATGCACGAGATCGCACGCTTGTTTCCGACCGGCTGGGTCCATTTCCTCGGCGGCGGAATCGCCATCGGAGTCGGCGTGAGCCTGCTGTTCGCGCTGACCGGCTTCATCGGCGGCATCAGCACCACCTACACGGCCATCTGGTCGTTCTTCAGCAGCCGGCCGCATTTCCAGCAGGAGCGTTTCGTCGCCACGCGCCACTGGCGCCTGGCCTACGCGCTGGGGCTGATCGGCGGCGCTGCGGTGTTCGCGCTGTCGCGCCATGCCGGCTTCGTCACCGCCGTGCCGCGCTGGCAATTGTTCACCGGCGGCGTCATCGGCGGCTTCGGCGCGCGCATGGGCGGCGGCTGCACGTCGGGCCACGGCATCTGCGGCCTGGGTTCGCTGCAGTGGCCGTCGCTGCTCGCGGTGATCACATTCCTGAGCACCGCGATCGTCACCGCGCACGTCGTGCGCGCGCTCGGCGGGTTCTGAATCATGCGCCATCACGCTCGTCCTTTTCCGATCCTGCTGTCGGCGATCGTTTCCGGGGGGTTTTTCGGCTACGGCCTGGCCTGGTCGACGATGGTCCGCCCCGAGGCGATCCTGCGTTTCCTGCTGCTGCAGGACTTCGGCCTGCTGCTGGTCATGGGAGGCGCCGCAGTCACCGTACTGCTCGCGTACCGCTTGCTGCCGCGGCTGCTGCGCCGTCCGCTGTTCGGCCTGGGCTGGGACGTGCATCCGTCCAGCTGGACCCTGCGCACGCTGGTCGGCTCGGCGCTGTTCGGCGTCGGCTGGGGCCTCAGCGGTGTATGTCCGGGGCCGGCGATCGCCGGCCTGGGCGTCGGCAACTGGCCGCTGCTGCTGGTCGTCGTCGGCATCCTGCTGGGCGCGTGGGCCGAAGGCCGCTTCTTCGAGACACCCTGATGCATGCACCGTTGTCCGCGGCCGCGCCGACGCTGGTGCTGGCGTCGACTTCGCGCTACCGCAGCGCCCTGCTGCAGCGCCTGCGCGTGCCGTTCGACGTGCAGGCGCCGCAGGTCGACGAAACCCCGCTCCCGCACGAAGCGCCCGACGCGCTGGCGCTGCGCCTGGCCGAGGCCAAGGCGCGCGCGGTCGCCACGCTGCGTCCCGGCGCCTGGGTGATCGGCTCGGACCAGGTCTGCACGTGCGCCGGACGCGTTCTGGGCAAACCGGGAGACCACGCCGCGGCGCTGGCCCAGCTGCAGTGGATGCGCGGCCGCGAGGCGGTCTTCCATACCGCTGTGGCGCTGGTGCGCGACGACGGCAGCGTGCAGCTGCGCAACGTACCGACCACGGTGCGCCTGCGCGCGCTCGACGACGCCGTGCTCGACGCCTACCTGCGCGCCGAGCAGCCGTACGACTGCGCCGGTAGCGCCAAATCGGAGGGCCTGGGGATCGCGCTGCTGGAGGCGTTGCGCAGCGACGATCCGACCGCGCTGGTCGGTCTGCCGCTGATCGCGCTGTGCGACCTGCTGCTGGCCGCAGGCTATCCGCTGCTGCGGCCATGACCGCGTGCGGACGGCTGGTTCTGGTTCCCACGCCGCTGGCCGACGTCGCGCTGACGCCGCTGCCGGCCGTGCTGCCGCAGGCCACCATCGACGCCGCCGCGACGCTGCAGCACTGGGTGGTGGAGAACGCGAAAAGCGCGCGCGCCTTCATCGGCGCGGTGCACGCGCAACGGCCGTTGCGCGTGCCGCTGCAGCAGCACCGCATCGTCGAGCTGCCCAAGCACACCGCGCTCGACGCCGCGGCCGCGCGCGCCCTGCTGCAACCGGCGCTGCAGGGACACGATCTGGGGCTGCTGTCCGAGGCCGGCGCGCCGTGCGTGGCCGACCCCGGAGCCGCGGTGGTCGCCGCGGCGCACGAACTGGAGCTTGCGGTGCTGCCGCTGGTCGGCCCCAGCAGCATCCTGCTCGGCCTGATGGCCAGCGGACTCGATGGCCAGCGTTTCGCGTTCCACGGCTACCTGCCGCACGAGCGCGAAACGCGCGCGCAGCGCATCCGCCAGCTCGAACGCGAAAGCGCGCAGCGCCGGCAGACGCAACTGTGCATCGAAACGCCCTACCGCAACGGCGCGTTGCTGCACGCGCTGTGCACCACCCTGCGCGACGACACCCGCATCACCGTGGCCTGCGCGCTGACCGCGCCGCAGGCCTTCGTGCGCACCCGGCGAGCCGCGCAATGGCGCAGCGAGGAAGCGCGGCTGCCGGACAAGGTGCCGACGCTGTTCGGCTTCCTCGCCGCTTGACAACACCGCGGCGGCGCGTGCCGGCTGCGGTCGGTCGCTGCCGGCGGCGTGCGCTCAGCGCAGCTGCCAGCCCGCCGGCAGCACGGCTTGCGCCGCCGCGCCGCCGAACGACGCGCCGATGCGCCGGGCCAGGCGGTCGACCACGCTGCCGCGATGGCTGTACGTCACCAGATCCGGTGCGTGCACCACGTTGCGCGCGACCTCTCGGGTGTCTCCGTAGCCGTCGGCCAGGCCGCGCGCAACCGCCTGCTGCCCGGTCCACACCAGGCCCGAGAACGTGTCGGCATCGACCTTGAGCCGGCTGCCGCGGCCCTTCTCGACCGCGGCGATGAACTGCCGGTGGATCTGCTGGAGCATGGCCAGGGCGTAGGTCCTCTGCGCCTCGGGCATCGGGCTGAACGGATCCATGAATCCCTTGTTGCTGCCGGCCGTCAGCAGCCTGCGGCTGATGCCCAGTTTGTCCATCAGGCCGCTGAAGCCGAAACCGTCCATCAGCACGCCGATCGAGCCGACCATGCTGGCCGGGCTGACGTAGATGCGTTCGGTGGCGACCGCGACGTAATACGCCGCCGACGCGCACAGGTCGTCGCACACGGCATAGATCGGTATTTTCGGGTAGCGCACGCGCAGGCGTCCGATCTGCGCGTTGATCTGGCTGGCCTGCACCGGGCTGCCACCCGGGCTGTCGATGCGCAGGATCACCGCACGGGTCCCCGGATCGCGGAATGCGTCGCGCAACGCCGCGTCGATGTCGTCGGCGTTGGACGCCGAGCCGGGCGCGATGTCGCCGCTGAGCTTGACCACCGCCGTGTGCGGGCCGTTCAGATCGGACGACGGGTAGCGGTACAGCACGAACACGGAAACGATCAGCGCCAGCAGCAGCAGCCGGAAGAAAATCGTCCAGCGGCGCGCGCGACGCCGTTCGCGCACGATTTCGAGCACCAGGCGCTCGAGCACCCCGCGCTCCCAGGACTGCGCCTGGACGCTTTGGTCGCTGACCGGATCCGCCATTGTCGTGTCCATTGCGCGGCCGCCGACGGCCGCCCCTGGTGACGCAGCATAGCAACATGGCGCCGCACCGCGGCGGCGGGCGCGCGCCGCGCCCCCCCGGCGGTCAGGTATCGAGCAGGAAGGCGCGCAGCTCCGCAACCGAATCGACCACGGCCAGCGGGCCCAGCGCGGCCAGCACCGACGCGTCGTGCGCACCGTAGCTGACCGCCAGCGCGCCGCACCCGGCGTTGTGCGCCATGTGCAGGTCGTGGGTCGTGTCGCCGATCATCAAGGTCTGCTGCGGGACGTAGGCAAGCTGCGCCATCAGTTCAACGAGCATCGCCGGGTGAGGCTTGGACGCGGTTTCGTCGGCCGTGCGGGTGGCGTCGAACAGACCGCGCAGCGCGGCGTGGTCGAGCGCCCGCTCCAGGCCCTGGCGCGACTTCCCGGTGGCCACGGCCAGGGCATGGCCGGCATCCTTCAACGCGTGGAGCAATTCGAGCACGCCGGGGAACAGATCCAGCCGATCGTCCCCGGCGAAATAGTGGCTCCGGTACGCAGCGGCAAGCCGCGGATAGTCGGCGGCCGGCAAGCTGGGCGCGACGTGGCGCAGGGCGTCGTGCAATCCCAGGCCGATCACATAGGCGGCGTCGGCGGCGCCGGGCACCGGCAGCCCCAGGTCGCCGCAGGCGCTCTGGATCGCGCGCACGATGGCTGCGGTGGAATCCATCAGGGTTCCGTCCCAGTCGAACACCAGCAGCGGATGGGCGTCGCGCTTCATGCGCACACCGCGCGCAGTCGGCCCAGCCAGGCGCTGTCCGCGGACGGCCAGTCGGCCTGCAGCACCAGGTCCTCGCCGCTGCGCGGGTGGCGCAAGGCCAGTCGCGCGGCGTGCAGGAACATGCGTGATTGGCGCGGCAACCCGGCGCACAGTTCGCCGCGTGCGACAAGACGGTTCAGCGCCTCGTTGCCGTACTTGTCGTCGCCCACGACGGGATGGCCCAGGCTGTGCAGGTGGACGCGGATCTGATGCGTACGCCCGGTGTGGATCCGGGCCTCGACCAGGCTCAGCCCGTCGCAGCCGCACAGCGCGGCCAGCGCCGGGTCCTTCCAGCGCAGACGCCACAGCGGACGGAACTGGCTGCGCGCGCTCTGCGCCTGCGCATCGTCGGGCGCGGCAGCGCGCACCCGCCGCTCGCCCGACGCGGTCAGGTACTTGTGCAAGGGCGTGGTCACGTTGACCCCGTCGCCGCTCCAGAACCCGGCCACCAGCGCCTGATAGCGCTTGTCGGCCTCGCGCGCGCGCAAGCTGGCGTGCAGCGCGGTCAGCGCGCTGCGCTTGCGCGCCAGCAGCAGCACGCCCGAGGTGTCGCGGTCGAGCCGGTGCACCAGTTCCAGGAACGCGTCGTCACGCGCGCTGCGCAGCGATTCGATGACCCCCCGGTCCAGACCCCGGCCACCAGCGCCTGGTAGCGCTTGTCGGCTTCGCGTGCGCGCAAGCTGGCGTGCAACGCGGTCAGCGCACTGCGCTTGCGCGCCAGCAGCAGCACGCCGGATGTATCGCGGTCGAGCCGGTGCACCAGTTCCAGGAACGCGTCGTCACGCGCGCTGCGCAGCGATTCGATGACCCCCCA
>JAJZHS010000153.1 GCA_021798395.1 Pseudomonadota bacterium | reverse complement strand
TACGACATCATTTTCTTCTGGGTCGCGCGCATGATCATGCTGACGACCCATTTCACCGGCCGCGTGCCGTTCCGCGACGTCTACATCCACGGCCTGGTGCTCGACGCGCACGGCAAGAAGATGAGCAAGTCCGAAGGCAACGTGCTCGACCCGGTCGACCTGATCGACGGCATCGAACTGCAGCCGCTGCTGGACAAGCGCACCACCGGGCTGCGCCGGCCGGAAACCGCGCCGGCGGTGCGCAAGGCCACCGAGCGCGAATTCCCGCAAGGCATTCCGGCGTACGGCGCCGATGCGCTGCGCATGACCTTCGCCTCGCTGGCGACGTTGGGTCGCAACATCAACTTCGACACCAAGCGCTGCGAGGGGTATCGCAACTTCTGCAACAAGCTGTGGAACGCGACCCGCTTCGTGCTGCTGCAGGTCGACGGCCTCGACGCGCGCGCGCGCGGCGTGCTGCCGTGCGCCAAGGACTGCGGCCCCGACGGCGTGCTGCACTTCTCCAGTGCCGACCGCTGGATCGCCTCGGCGCTGCAGCGCTGCGCGCAGCAGGTCGCGCAGGGCCTGGCCGACTACCGGCTCGACTTCGCCGCGCAGGCCATCTACCAGTTCGTCTGGGACGAATACTGCGACTGGTACCTCGAAATCGCCAAAGTGCAGATCGCGGGCGGCAGCGAGGCGCTGCGCCGCGGCGCGCGCCGCACGCTGCTGCGCACCCTGGAAACCGTGCTGCGGCTGGCGCATCCGCTGATGCCGTTCATCACCGAGGAACTGTGGCAGACGGTCGCACCGCTGGCCGGCAGGCCTGGTCCCAGCCTGATGGTCGCGCCGTGGCCGCAACCGCGGATGGACAAGATCGACGACGCCGCCGAGGCGCGCATGGCGGCGTTCAAGCAACTCGTCGACGCATGCCGCAATCTGCGTGGCGAGCTCAAGGTGTCGCCTGCACAGCGGCTGCCGCTGCTGGCCTGCGGCGACACCGCGTTGCTGCGCGACGACGCCGCCGCGCTGCAGGCACTGGCGCGAGTCTCCGAGCTGCAACTGTTCGACGACGAAGCCGCCTGGAGCGCCGCGGTGCAGGCGGCGCCGACCGCGATCGTCGGCGCGACGCGGCTGGCGCTGCACGTCGCGGTCGACGTCGCCGCCGAACGCGAGCGCCTGGGGCGCGAAGTCGCGCGGCTGCAGGGCGAAATCGCGAAAGCCCAGGCCAAGCTCGGCAACGCCGGCTTCGTCGCGCGCGCGCCGGCCGCGGTGGTCGAGCAGGAACGCGGCCGCCAGGCCGCGTTCGGCGCCATGCTGGCCAAGGTGCACGAGCAGCTGGCACGCCTCGGTTGAGCGGTACCGGCGCGTCATTTGAAGCGGGTATGCTTGGGCGCTGGACGACAAACAACAAAGGATCGTGCGCATGCCGCAAGCCATCACCAAAGCCGTGTTCCCGGTCGCCGGGCTCGGCACCCGTTTCCTGCCCGCGACCAAGGCCACGCCGAAGGAGATGATGCCGGTGGTCGACAAGCCGCTGATCCAGTACGCGGTCGAGGAAGCGTACGCGGCCGGAATCACCGAAATGATTTTCGTCACCGGCCGCCACAAGCGCGCCATCGAGGACCATTTCGACACCGCCTACGAGCTCGAGCGCGAGCTCGAAGCGGCCAACAAGACCGCCCTGCTCGAAGTCGTGCGCAACGTCAAGCCGGCCGACGTGCAATGCGTGTTCGTGCGCCAGCCGGTGGCCAACGGCCTGGGGGCGGCGGTGCTGTGCGCCGAACGCCTGGTCGGCGACGAGCCGTTCGCCGTGCTGCTGGCCGACGACCTGCTGGTCGGCGCGCCACCGGTGATGGCGCAGATGGTCGACGTGCACGCGCGCCACGGCCGCAGCGTGCTGGCCACCGAGGACGTTCCGCGCGCGCACACGCGGCGCTACGGCATCGTCGACGGGCAGGAGATCCTGCCCGGACTGACATCGCTCAGCGGCATCGTCGAGAAGCCCGCGCCGGACAAGGCGCCGACCACGCAGGCCGTCGTCGGCCGCTACGTGCTCAGCGCGCGGGTGTTCCACCACCTGCGCCAGGCGCGTCCCGGAGCCGGCGGTGAAATCCAGCTCACCGACGGCATCGCCGCGCTGCTCGCCGAGGAGGCGGTGTACGCCTACCGCTACAGCGGCCGCCGCTTCGACTGCGGCAGCAAGCAGGGCTACCTGGAGGCCACCGTGCAGCTCGGGCTGCAGCATCCGGAAGTCGGCGCCGACCTGGCCGCGTACATCAAGGCCTTGCAGCTGCCACGCTGAGCGTCCCGGCGGCGCGGCGTTCAGCGCCGGCGCATGACGTGCGCCACGACGTCGCCGTCCTGGCGCTGCTCGACCAGTTCGTTTCCGGTCTGGCGTGCGAAAGCCTGGAAGTCGCGAACCGACCCCGGATCGGTCGCCAGCACGCGCAGCAACTGGCCGCTGGCCATTCCCGACAGCGCTTTCTTCGCCTTGAGGATCGGCAGGGGACAGTTCAAGCCGCGGGCGTCGACCTCCGCATCCACCTTGTCCACCACACCTTCGCTCATCGCCGCTCCTTCGCAGACTTGCCGTTCAGCGCCCCATTGTAGGGCGTCGCCGGCTGCCGCCGCATCAGGCCGGGAACACCCCGGTGCTCAGGTAACGGTCGCCGCGGTCGCAGACGACGAAGACGATCGTCGCATCGTGCAGTTCGCGCGCAAGGCGCAGCGCGACGTCGCAGGCACCGGCCGCGCTGATGCCGCAGAACAGCCCTTCTTCGCGCGCCAGCCGGCGCGCCATCGCCTCGGCGGCCGACTGCGACACGGCCTCGATCCGGTCGACGCGCTGCGGCTCGTATATCGCCGGCCGATACGCGTCCGGCCATTTGCGGATCCCGGGAATGCGCGAACCTTCCTCGGGCTGCGCGCCGACGATCTGCACCTGCGGGTTCCGCTCCTTCAGGAAGCGCGACACTCCGGTGATGGTTCCCGTGGTTCCCATCGCCGATACGAAATGGGTCACGCGGCCTTCGGTGTCGTGCCAGATTTCCGGGCCGGTGGTCTCGTAATGCGCCCGCGGGTTGTCCGGGTTGGCGAACTGGTCGAGAACCCGCCCGCGCCCTTCGCGCTGCATCTGCTCGGCGAGATCGCGCGCGTACTCCATACCGCCGGCGCGCGGCGTGAGCACCAGCTCGGCGCCGTAGGCCTTCATCGTCTGCGCGCGCTCGACCGACAGGTCCTCGGGCATGATCAGCACCATGCGGTAGCCGAGGATCGCCGCGGCCATCGCCAGCGCGATCCCGGTGTTGCCCGAGGTCGCTTCGATCAGGGTGTCGCCGGGGCCGATCTCGCCGCGCTCTTGCGCGCGCCGGATCATCGACAGCGCTGCCCTGTCCTTGACCGATCCGGCCGGATTGCTGCCCTCGAGCTTGGCCAGCAGCACGTTGCCGCGGCGCGCGCTGTCCGCGCCGGCCACCCGCGTCAGTTGCACCAGCGGCGTCCTGCCGATGGTCTGGTCCAGGGTCGGATACGGCATCTCAGGCACCACCGCCGAGGTCTTCGCTGGCCAGGTCGAACGCCGCGAGTCGCCAGTGGCGCTGCGCCTGGTCGTCGCGCTCGATGCGCTCGTGCAAGCGCGCCAGCGCGGCGTGCACCTGGCCGCGCAGCCGGCGCTCGTCGTCCTGGCACTGCTCCAGCGCCTTGTTCAGGTATTGCTGCGCCTTGCCCCAAAGCTGCAGTTCAACGCAAGCGCGCGCGGCCAGGAAACTGGCCTGCGCTTCCTGCGGCCAGCGGTCCATCCAGCCTTCGGCCTGCGCGACGAACCCCGCGTCGATGCCGCCGAGCATGCCGCGCAGCGCCGGCATCAGCGCCGCCGGCTCGGCCTGCGGCGAACGCAGCGCTTCGAGCAGCAAGGCGCGGCCGCGCGCCGGATCGCCCGCGGCAGCCTGCGCGCGCGCCGCGGCGACTGCGATCTGCGGGTCGCAACGCAGCTCGGCGTCGAACGACTTCCACAACTGGGTCAATCCCTGGGCGTCGTGGCTGCTCTGGCGGATCAGCCCCAGCGCGGCACCGTGCACCATCGCCCGCGCGGCGGCCTGGTGCAGGCCGTGGTGCTTGTGCAGCGCATTGGCCAGCCGCAGCACTTCGGCGTGGTCGTTCAGCGCGCGCGCCGCAGACAGCGCCAGGCGCATGGTCTGGGTGCGACGCTGCATGCCGCCGGACAACCGGCGCAAGGCGCCTCGCGCCGCCAGCGGCTCGCGCGCCTCGATCTGCCACTGCGCCTGCAGCAGCGCGGCGGTTTCGCGTGCCGATTCGGGCAGGGCATCGAGGTGACCGTCGCGGCGTTCGTAGGCCTGCATGGCCTGCGCGGCCTGCGCCGCCGTGAGCAGCGCGCCGGGCCGGAAGGCATCGACCTCGGCGGCGCGCGCGGCGGCGCGCTCGGCGCGGCGGAACCGCCCGCCCAGAAGGTGCATCACCGCCTCGTGCAGCGCCGCGGCGGCCACCTGCATGCGCCGGCGCGAACGGAACAAGGCGGCCGCGCGCGGCAACCCGAGCAGCAGATTCAGCGCGCGCAACGCGGCATACGCCAGCGCGAACGCGACCAGAAGCAACAGCAGCGCGAAGTTCAGCGACAGGTCGACGCGGTACGGAGGCAGCAGAATCGCGACGTTTCCGGGGCGCCCGCTGGCAGCCATCGCCAGCAGGGCGGCGGCCAGCGCCAGCGTCACCACCCAGGCCAGCCAGCGCATCAGTCGGCTCCCAGGCCCAGCGTGGCGAGCACGGCGAGCGATTGCAGGTTGGTCGCCGGCTGCTCCGACAGGTTGATCTGCGCCGCCTGCTGCGCCAGCGTCAGCGCCATCCGGGTGCGCGGCTGGCGCGGATTGAAGTCGTCGTGCAGCGCCTCGATGATGCCGCGCATGTCGGCACGGTAACCGGCGGCGTGGCGCGACAGCAGGTCCAGGCGCGCGTTGAGCACGCGCAGCTTCAGGTTGGCACGCAGGTATGCGCCCTGTTGCGGCGCCATCAGCAGCACGTCCGGATGGTCGACGCGGGTGATGCTGACCAGCTGACGCAGCTGCGCCCACGCCGCAGCGCCCCAGCGCTGCACCACGCCGCGCGCGCCCGGTGCGCGCGGCGCCGGAGCCGGAGCCGGAGCCGACTTGGCCGGCGACGCCGCCGATGACTCGAGCTGCAGCGCATCGATCAGCGCAGCCAGTTCATCGAGCCGCTGCGCCGCCGCCGGAATGTCCGGCGCGACGCGCGATTTCAAGCGCGCGATGTCGCTGTCGACCGCGCGCAGCACCAGCTGCGCACGCGGTGTTCCGGCACGCTTGAGCCGCTGCGCGGCCGACTCGAGGGTGCCGAGCAGCGGCGTCAGGCTGCCGGTGAGTTCGACCTGCTGCTGCGCCAGCGCGATCAGCTCGGCGGTCTGGCCGAGGAACGCGTCGTCACGGCTTTTCGCGAAATCCTGGTACAGCTGCTGCAGCGCCTGCCGCTGCGCGACCAGATCCTGCTCGCGAGACTCCAGCACGGCCACACGGGCGTTGATCTCGCGCGTCGCGTCGGCGCTTTGCCGCGCGATGGTGCGCGCCTCGATCGCCATGGTGTCGGCCGTGCTCTGCCGCTTGGCCAGTTCGGCCTGGGTGGCGTACAGCCGGCCGTCGAGCCACCACGCCAGCACCAGGACCAGCGCGGCCAGCGCCAGCAGCGCCAGCCACACCGCAGCCAGGCTCGGAGGCGACGCCGTCGCGGCCACGGGCTGCGCCGCCGGAGCTGCGGACGGAGGAGGTGGCGGTGGCGGTGGCGGCGTGTCGACCGGCGCCGGGCTCGGGGATTCGATCTCGGACATGCGGCCGATTCTAGCCCGCGACTCAAAGCGCACGCAGTGCCGCAGCGATGTCGCCGACAGCCGGCGCGCAGGTCGCCACGCGCCCGAATCCGCACCGGCGCGCAGCCTCGGCAATGCGCGGGTGCGTGGCCAGCGCGGTGCGGTCGCGCAAGGTATCGACCGGCGACGCCCCCTCCGCACCCAGCAGCGCGGCCAGATGCCGCGCCGCCTCGGCGGCGCCGAGCAGCCAGGCGGCATCAAGCCGCAGCAAAGCGTGCAGACGTTGCAGGGTGGCCGCGTCGGCCGGCGACCCAAAATCAAGCCCGCCCGACTCAGGCAGCTCGAGCCGCAGGTGACCGCGCTTCAGCGCTGCGAAATGGCGGAGGACGGTGCGGCGCAGGAACGTGGATTTCGCGCCGCCGGCCCCGGCGGCGGCAGGGCCCGACGGCGAATCGGCCTGCGGTTGCACCAGCGGGAAGGGAACGGAACGGGCGTCGGGCGGCGGG
>JAJZHS010000152.1 GCA_021798395.1 Pseudomonadota bacterium | reverse complement strand
CGGGTGCAGGGCACGCGCCGCCGCGTAGGCAGCGAACAGCAGCGCGAACACGGTCAGCTCGGCGAAGATGAACATCCACATCGCGAAGTCGCCGGGCAGCTCGCCACCCGCGTCGCGCGGCAGCGCCTGGTTCATGGCGCGTTCAGGCGGCCAGCGCGCGCTCGACCTGCGCCGCGTAGCCGGCGCTGCCGGGAACGAAGAAGCTGCCCAGGTAGACGAGCAGGCCGAGCGCGAAACCTGCGCCGCAGAACTCGCGGATGACGAAAAACACCTGCTCGCGCTGCTGCACCTCCATGAACGGCAGCGGCGAACTCCCGGTGCGCTGCAGCACGATGGTCACCAGCCCGGCCGCGGTCAGCGCCAGCGCGATGCCGAGCATGCCCAGAACCATCAGCCAGAATCCGGTCATCTCGACACGCTGCGCGAGCGCGCCGTTGGCCTCGCGGCCGCGCAGCAGCGGCATGGCGTATGAAATCACCGTCAGGCTGACCATGGCGTAGGCGCCGAAGAACGCCAGGTGGCCGTGCGCGGCGGTCATGTTGGTGCCGTGCGCGACGTACTGGACCGGCGCCAGGGTGATGATGAAGCCCAGCAGCCCGGCGCCGAGGAACGCCATCACCGGGGTCCCCATGGCCCACAGCATCGCCGCCTTGTTCGGATGCTCGCGGCGGCGCTGCGCATGCATGCGCCACGCGAAAGCGACCAGCAGCATGAACGGGATCGGCTCCAGCGCCGAGAACAGCGAGCCGAGCCACTCCCAGTACGCGGGAACGCCGATGAAGTAGTAGTGGTGGCCGATGCCGATGATGCCCGTGACCAGCGACATCGAAATGATGATGTACAGCCACTTCTCGACCACTTCGCGGTCGACCCCGGTCATCTTGATGAACACGAAACCGAGCAGCGCGCCGAGGATCAGTTCCCAGTCGCCTTCGACCCAGCCGTGCACCACCCACCACCAGCTGTAGCTGTCCTTGACCGTATCGGTGGGGAAGTAGAACGCGGGCAGGAACAGCAGCGCCAGGCCCCACAAAGCGCCGACGAGCACGAGGTTCAGCGAGGTCTTGCGCCCGCGCGCCAGCGTCATGGTCAGGTTGAAAAGCATCGACAGCGCCACGAGCACGATGCCGACCTTGGTCGGCAACGGCTGTTCGAGGTAGCCGCGGCCCATCGTCGGCAGCAGCGCGTTGCCGGTCCACCGCGCCAGTTCGGCGTACGGCACCAGCAGGTAGCCGAGCAGCGTCGCGGCGCCGGCGAGCAGGAACACCCAGAAGGTGGCCAGCGCAAGCCGCGGGCTGTACAGCTCGGTCTGCGCCTCTTCGGGAACGATGTAGTAGGCCGCGCCCATGAAGGCCATCAGCAGCCAGACGATGAGCAGGTTGGTATGGCACATGCGCGCCACGTTGAACGGCAGCTGCGGCAGCAGGGTGCCGTCGACGTACATCGCGCCGATCAGCAGCCCGAACACGATCTGGGCGGCGAACAGCGCCAGCGCGGCGACGAAGTACGGCAGCGCGACGCGTTGGGATCGAAATTTCATGGTGACTCCTGAAGTCGGGATACGGGGAAACGCTGAATCAGCCCTGGATGTTCGGCGGCCAGTTGTTGGTGTCGACCTTGGACAGCCACTTCAGGTACGCGACGATGTCGTCGAGCTGCTGACCGTCGAAGTGGAAGTTCGGCATCTGCCTGCGACCGGGAACTCCGGTGGGCTGCGCCGCGATCCACGCCTTGATGAACGCGGGACCACGGCGGGTGTAGACGTTGTCGAGCTCGGGGGCGAAGTACGACCCTTCGCCGTTGACCGTGTGGCAACCCTGGCAGTCGTTGGTGTCGAACAGGTATTTGCCGGCGACCACCTGCGGCGTCATCGCCGCGGCGTGATCGCGCCGCGGAATGGCGCGCCATGTCGCCCAAGTCAGCACGAGATAGATGGCAAGGAAGAACGCTGCGCTGCCGAGAAAGATGTTGCGCGCGACCGCCTTGGTAAAGACCTGTTGCATGAATGGCTCCTGAGTGGGACGATGATCTGAAACAGTCGACTTTAAGGTCTATTTTTATGTATCTTTAAGCCCGTGCGACGCCGGGACAGAAACGGAAACGAGGCGTACTTAAAGTGGTATTTGCGATGCATCTTAACGGACACCCACTGCGTGTCAAGGCGCGCACGACGTGACGCCGCCCGTCGCCCGCCGCCGCATGCGCTGGAACCTGAGCGCCAAGATCACGCTGTTCGCCGGCGTGTTCCTGCTGCTGTCGCTGCTGGCGGTCGGCGCCACGCTGTGGACGGCGTGGAACCTGCAAGGCGGTGCGGCCGCGGTCAACGAAGCCGGGCGACTGCGCATGCTGAGCTACCAACTGGCGCTGAGCGCCGCCACCGGCCAGCGCGCGCGCCTGCCGGGCGAAGCGCGGCAACTGCAAGGCAGCCTCGATTTGTTGCGCAACGGCGACAGCGCGCGACCGCTGCTGGTGCCCTGGGACCCGACCATCCGTTCGCGCTACGCGTGGGTGCTGCGGGTCTGGTCCGGGTTGCGTCCGCGCTGGCTCGGCGCGCCCGGAACACGGCCGCCGTCGCGCTCCGAAGTCGACGCCTTCGTCGCCGGAATCAACCGTCTGGTGATGGCGATCGAACACAGGCTCGATTTCTGGAACACCATGCTGCACACCGCGCAACTCGCGCTGGCCGGACTGGTCGTGTTCGGCACCATGCTGATGTTCGTCGCCGGCTACCTGCTGGTGCTCGATCCGGTCGGCCGGCTGAGCCGCGGCGTCGTCGCGCTGGCGCGGGGCGACTACGCGGCGCGCGTCGAGGTCGGCACCACCGACGAGCTCGGCGAACTGGCCCAGGCCTTCAACCGCATGGCCGGGCAGCTGCAAGGCGTGCACGACGAACTCGAGGAACGCGTGCGGCTGAAAACCGCCGATCTCAGCACCGAACAGCGCCGGCTGGCCGCGCTGTACGAGGTCAGCGCGCTGGTCTCGCGCGCGCAGGATCTGCCCAGTCTGGCCGAATCGTTCGTGCGCGCGCTGCAGCGCATCGCCGGCGCCGACGCCGCGGTGCTGCGCTGGACCGACGACACCGCACGTCGCTATGTGCTGCTGGCCGCCGAGGGCATGCCCGAGTCCCTCAGCGACGACGAACGCTGCCTGCTTCCCGGCGCCTGCTACTGCGGCCAGGCCGAGGCGCGCTCCGGGACCCGGGTCGTGCAGCTGCTGCGCGATGCGCAGGCCGCGCCGCCTGCCTGCGTGGGCGCCGGCTTCACCACGCTGGTGTGCGTTCCGGTGGCCACGCAGCAACGGCTGCTCGGAGAAGTCGACCTGCTGTACCGCGACGCGTCGCGCGCCGACCCGGCGCAGCAGGCTCTGCTCGAAGCGCTGGCCGGCCACATGGCCGCGGCGATGGAAAGCCTGCGCGGCGCAGCGCTCGAGCGCGAAGCAGTGGTCGCGCGCGAACGCAATCTGCTGGCGCGCGAACTGCACGACTCGATCGCGCAGGCGCTGGCGTACATGAAAATCCAGTTGCAGCTGCTGCGCGGCGCGCTGCACGCGGGCGACGCGGCACGCAGCGCCAAGGCGCTCGACGACCTCGAACACGGCGTACGCGACAGCCTGGTCGACGTGCGCGAGCTGCTGCTGCACTTTCGCACCCGCACCCGCGACGAAGACATCGAACCTGCGCTTCGCGTGACCCTGCACAAGTTCGAGCTGCAATCCGGAATCGCCGCCCAGCTGCGCATCGACGCGCACGGCCAGCCGCTGCCGCCCGATGTGCAGATCCAGGTTCTGCACATCGTTCAGGAGGCGCTGTCGAACGTGCGCAAGCACGCGCAGGCGCGCCGTGTCGAACTCGACGTGCGCAGCGTGCCGCGCTGGAGCTTCGAGCTGCGCGACGACGGCGTCGGCTTCGACGCCGAGGCCCCGGACGCCGACTCCGCGGCGCACGTCGGCCAGCACATCATGCGCGAACGCGCCAGCACCATCGGCGCCGCGCTGCACATCGCGTCGCGCCCGGGCCACGGCACCCGGGTGCTCCTGGAACTCGCCGCCGCCCCGCCCCGCAGCCTCCCCCCAGACGAAAACGACCATGCCCGCTGACATCCGCATTCTGCTCGTCGACGACCACCGGCTGGTGCGCAGCGGAATCCACGCCCTGCTCGCCGAAAGCGCCGGAATGGACGTCGTCGGCGAGGCCGGCGATGCCGGCGAAGCGCTGCGCCTGGCCGCGCAGTTGCGCCCCGACGTGGTGCTGCTCGACATCCACCTGCCCGGAGTCAGCGGCATCGACACCGTGCAGGCGCTGCGCGAAGTCGTGCCGCGCGCGGCGGTGCTGATGCTCAGCGTCAGCGACGACGCCGCCGACCTGGCCGCGTCGCTTCGATCCGGCGCCCAGGGCTACCTGCTGAAGACCTGCGACACCGTCGAGCTGGTCGGCGCCGTGCACCGCGCGCACTCCGGCGAGCTCGTCATCGGCAGCGCCATGGCGCCGAAGGTCGCCGCCGCGTTCGCCGCGCGCACGCCGCCGAGCGACCCGATCGGCGCGCTCACCGCCCGCGAGCGCGAAATCGGCGCCGCGCTGGCGCGCGGCGCTAGCAACAAGCACATCGCGCGCCAGCTCGACATTGCGGAAACCACGGTCAAGGTCCACGTGCAGAGCATTCTGCGCAAACTGGCCTTGACCTCGCGGGTGCAGATCGCGGTCGCGTTCGCCGCCAGGCGGCAGCACGACGGCCTACTCCCTGAGGACGACACCGCCTAGTTCCGACGCCGTCCCCGGGCCCCTCCGACGGCCGATGGTGCAGCGCCCCGCGCCCTCCTAGATTGGCGCTCAGCACCAACCCCCGGGTGCGCGCCGCAGAGCGGCCGCGCCCGCCGCCACGGAGGATTCGTCCATGCCCACCCCACCCCACGGACCGGGCCAGGTCAAAGGCAGCGCGCAGCGCTCGCTGATCGGCGCGACCATCGGCTTTTTCATCGGTTTCGGCGCCGTGTCGCTGTTCGGACCGACGGCGCAGAGCTTCATCCACATCATGCGGCTGACGCCGTCGCAAGTCGGCTTCCTGGTCGCCATGCCGATGCTGACCGGGTCGCTGCTGCGCATCCCGTTCGGCGCCTGGGTCGACCGCAACGGCGGCAAGACGCCGTTCGTCGTCCTGCTGCTGGCTTCGCTGCTCGGAATCGCCGGCCTGTACTGGATGCTGCTGACCCTGTACCCGGAACACCTGACACAGGCGCAGTACCCGTGGCTGCTGTTCTTCGGCGCCCTCGGCGGGTGCGGCATCGCCACCTTCTCGGTCGGCATCGGTCAGGTCTCGTACTGGTATCCGAAGGCGCAGCAAGGCAAGGCGCTGGCGTTCTACGCCGGTTTCGGCAACACCTCGCCGGGGCTGGTGGCGATCGTGCTGCCGCTGATCATCGCCTTCGGCGGGCTGTGGGTCGGCTACCTGGTGTCGCTGGTCATCGTCGTCGGCGGCATCGGTCTGTACCTGATGCTGGGCTACAACGCGCCGTCGTTCCAGCTGGCGCGCGCCGGGACACCCGCGCGGCAGGTCGAGGCCGCCGCCCGCGCGCACGGCCAGGAGCTGCTGCCGGCGGGCAGCGTGCTGCGCACCCTGCGCGACGCCGCGGCGAGCTGGCGCACCTGGCCTCTGGTCGGCTTGTACTTCACCTCGTTCGGCGGCTTCCTCGCGCTGACCGCATGGCTGCCGATGTTCTGGGGCGCCTACTACAAGGCGCCGCACTGGGTCGCGCTGGGACTGACCGCCGGGTTTTCGCTGTTCTCGTCGATCATCCGGGTTCCGGGCGGTTCATGGTCCGACCGCTTCGGCGGCGAGCGCGTCGCGCTGCTGGCGTACCTGGTGCTGCTGGCCGGCGCCGCGGTGATGGCGGTGTCGCAGCAGTTCTGGCTGACCGTGCTCGGCGAGGCCCTGGTCGGCGCCGGCATGGGCGTGGCCAACGCCGCGGTATTCAAGCTGGTGCCGCACTACGTGCCCGACGCGGTCGGCGGCACCGCGGGACTGGTCGGCGGCCTCGGCGCGCTGGGCGGTTTCGTCGTGCCTCCGCTGCTCGGCCACATCGCGCAGGCTCTGGGCCCGATCGGCTACGTGCGCGGCTACATGGTCTACGTCGGCCTGGCGCTGGCCTGCCTGGCGCTGACCGGGCTGCTGCTCAACACCCGCGACGGCGTGCGCGCGGCACGGCTGGCGCAGGCGCGATGACCCCGCGCGCCCCCGCCACGGTCGAGCCGCGCCCCGCCGAGGCCACCGCACCGGAACCGGCGGCGCTGCCCGCTGCCGGCTCCGCCGGCACCGTGCTGGCGCTGATCGCGGCG
>JAJZHS010000151.1 GCA_021798395.1 Pseudomonadota bacterium | reverse complement strand
CGCCTTTCCGGTGGCCTTGTCCTCGGGGTAGACGACGACCGGTTTGACCTTGTCGCCCTTGGGCACCAGCTGCGCGACCGGCAGCAGCTGGCCGAGCTGGGCGCCGTTGGCGTTGATCTTGAACGCGCCCAGCAGCGTCGTCGTCCTGCCCGACGCGTCCATCAGCGCCTGGTGGAAATCGAGCTGGGTGAATTTCGGCGCGTCGGCGAACATCTTCTGCATCACCACCCCGGTGTTGTATCCGGCGGCGTCGAGGAAGTTCGGCTCCTTGTTCTCGGCCGCCTTGAAGGCGGCGACGAACTGGCCGGTGTTCATTCCGTCGGTCACTTTGTCGTAGCGCACCAGCGGCGGCGTCGGATAGGTGTAGGTGTAGGCCAGCGCCTTGGCGCCGACGTTCTTGGTGATCAGCTCGAGCAGTTGCCCGGGGAAGATCGTGAACGTCATGTTGAAGTGCAGTCCGCTTTGTTGCAGCGCTTTGAGGAACGCGATGTCGTTCGGCGGGTAGCCGAATTCGATCAGCGCGTCCGGGCGGCTTGCGGCCGCCGTGTGCAGCAGCACGGTGTAGTTCGATTCGGTGGTCGGCACGCCGTGGAAGAACACCGGCGTCACGCCTGCCTTGGCCAGCACGTCCTTCAGTGTGGTGGCTTGCGAGGCGTCGAAATCGTTGGCGCCGTAAATCACCGCGACCCGCTTGATGTGCTTGGCCACCAGCATGTTGGCCAACGGCACCGGCCACACCGCCGACGACGGGATGCTGACGTCGGCCAGGTAGTCGGTCTTTTTGGTGAAGAAGTTGGCGCCCGATCCGGTCGGGTCGATCAGCAGCATCTTGTGCTCGGCCGCCAGCGGGATCGCCACCGAGGTCAGCACCGAACCGAAGTCGGCGACCAGAACGTCGACCTTGTCCTGGGTGATCAGCTGGTTGTACAGCGTGGTCGAGGTCGACGTCGAGCTCTGGTCGTCGTAAGCGACGATCTTGACCGGGATCTTCCTGCCGTAGGCCTTGACGAACACGCCGCCGTCCTTGTTCACCGCGGCGGCCCAGAACTTCAGGCCTTCGAGCTGCCCCTGCGAGGCGACCGCGAACGATCCGCTGCTGGCGTACAGGGTGCCGATCTTGATCGCGGCCGGCGCGGCGGCGTGCGCCGCGCCCCAGGCCAGCGCCAGCGCGGCGACGGCGGATTTCAGGACCCAGGACCGTTTGCGTTGCATCGTCTCATCTCCTCGTCGTCTGCGTGCGTGATCGGCGCAAAGCGCCAGCGTGCCGCTGATTCTCGGCCCGCGCGGGCGTCAAGGTCAACGCCGGTCTAACCCGCATGCGCGCCGTGCGACCCGGCTCAGTGCATGACCCGCAGGCGCGGCTTCCAGTGGTCGCCGCGGCCGTTGAGGTCGATGTCGACCCGGCAGGAGCCGGCGCGGTCGGTCAACGTCGCGCGGTCGCGCCCGATCAGCGGGTTGTCGAACGCGACCGTGAACGTGCAGTCGGGCTCGCGCTGGTCGGCAGCCATCACCATGCAGTACAGCGATCCGCGCGCGCCGCGGCCGCTGCTTTCGAGGTGCGCGGTCGCGCGCGGCGTGAAATGACCGTCGGTGGACGGCACGTCGCCCTCGTCGAGCCTCGACCACTCGCATCCAAGCACCCCGGATACGCCGGCGTCGCGCGTCACCTCGACGTCGATGCTGCGCCGGGCCTGGCTCGCGCGCGGCGGGTGCGCCGCGATCCAGCCGTCGAGCTGCGCGCGCCCGACGGCGTCGGCGTAGTACCAGACCGCGGTGTAGCAGTTCAGCGGCTCGCTGCCGCGCTCCGGGTCGTTCCATTGCATTCCGGTCGCGGTCGGCTCGAACAGCGCCGGCGTGTTGTGCTCGGAGTCGGCGGTGGTCAGCGCGATGTCGGGCAACTGCTGCTGCAGCCGGCGCAGGCTGCTGCGGACGTAGCTGCGGTGGTCGAGCGTGGCGCGACCGGCGTAGGCGTCGTAGATCTGGTCGACGGCGAGCTGCAGCGCGGCGCCGGCGTGCTCGATGCTGGCCTGCCCGGCCGGAGTCGGCAGGTAGTCGTCGCCGACGCCGAACCATTGCGTGCCGTCGCGTCCGGTGATGAACACGCCCAGCCTGTTGTCCTCGTCGTGCATGTGCTTGACCAGCAGACCCGACAGCAGCTGCGCGGCATAGCCGGTGATTCCCCAGTGCGCGAACTGCGCGGCGCAGTAGGCCTCGATGCGTCGGCGGTCGGTGCGCACGTGGCCGGAGGCGAACGCGTCGCCTCCGTAATGCCCGGCGAAGCCCGCGATCTGGTAGGCGTAGCGCAGGTCGCGCGCGTCGCGCGCATTCAGCGCGGCGTCCAGCGCCAGCTTCTGGCCGACCAGGAACGCCGTTTGCGCGTCCTCGTGAAAATGGTCGCGGTTGCGCACCGAGATGTCGAAGTACAGCCCGAGGTAGCGGGTCAGGTTGAGCAGGTCGCCGATGCCCTTGATGCAGCTGGCGCCGTCGGTGGCGAGCATGAACCTGCAGTCGTCGGCGGTCGCGTAGTCGAACGGCTTGCGCTGGCGCACGGCGCGTTCGAAGCGCGCTTGCAGGTCGCGTTCGATCGCCCGCAACCGCGGCAGGTAGTCGACGTAATGCTGGTACGAGAAGGTCAGCAGGTGGCGCCTGAGCGCGACCGCAGGCGCATCGCCGTCGCCCAGCGCCGCGATGGCGTCGGAGTCGACGTGCGCGCCGTGGCCGACGCCGGCGTACGGCACGCTGTAGAAGTCGCCTCCGAGGTAGAGCAGATCGGCGTAGCTCAGGTTCTCGCCGTAGCCATTGGCCGCCGCGCGGTGCAGCAGCACGACCTGGTCGGCGCGCCGCCGGCTGCCGTCGCCGAAGCGCAGATAGACGCGGCCGCCGAGGGCTGCGTGCTCGGGCGACGCGAAGCCGAGGCTGTGCGGCTCGGTCGACGGCGCCGGCGCGGGGTCGGCGCACGCGTCGACGGGAAGACCGGCGCAGCCGATGACGATGCTGAGTGCGCGGGCGGCCCACGCGGCTTGACGGATTGGCATGGCAGGACCCCTGGTCGAAGCGTTGTGCGTGGTACCGAAACGCACCACGTCGAAGCGATCTTAGGAGGCCGAACCGCGACCGTGGGCCTTGCACCCGGGGTTCAAATGCCGTATTCCGAGCGTGGCGAAACGCACAGTGAGCGCCCCCAGGGCCGGGCTGCGCCCGGCCCTGGGGGCGCTCACTACAATCTCCCGTCGAAGAGAGGATTGATCTCAAAAGGACCTTCATGAGCCTCAAATGCGGCATCGTCGGCCTGCCCAACGTCGGCAAGTCGACCCTGTTCAACGCGCTGACACAGTCGGCGATCCCGGCCGAGAACTATCCGTTCTGCACCATCGAGCCCAATGTCGGCGTGGTCGAGGTGCCCGATGCGCGGCTGCAGCAGCTGGCCGCCATCGTCAAGCCGCAGCGCGTGCTGCCGGCGGTGGTCGAGTTCGTCGACATCGCCGGCCTGGTCGCCGGGGCGTCGAAGGGCGAAGGCCTGGGCAACCAGTTCCTCGCCCACATCCGCGAAACCGACGCCATCGTCAACGTGGTGCGCTGCTTCGACGACCCCAACGTGGTCCACGTCGCGGGCCGCATCGATCCGCTGGCCGACATCGGCGTGATCCAGACCGAACTGTGCCTGGCCGACCTCGGCACCGTCGAGAAGACCGTGCAGCGGCTGAACAAGCAATCGCGCGCCGGCGACAAGGACGCGGCGCGCACGGTGGTGCTGCTGCAGCGCTGCGAGGCGGCGCTGAACGAAGGCCGGCCGGTGCGCAGCCTGCAGCTCAGCGACGACGAGCGCGCGCTGCTCAGGCCGCTGTGCCTGATCACCGCCAAGCCGGCGATGTTCGTCGGCAACGTGCTCGAGGACGGCTTCGACGACAACCCGCACCTGGACCGGCTGCGCGCGTACGCCGCGGGCGAAGGCGCGCCGGTGGTGGCGATCTGCGCCAAGATCGAAAGCGAGCTCGCCGGCATGGACGACGAGGACAAGCACGCCTTCCTGGCCGAGCTCGGCCAGGACGAGCCGGGTCTGAACCGGCTGATCCGCGCCGGCTACGCGCTGCTCGGGCTGCAGACCTACTTCACCGCCGGGGTCAAGGAGGTGCGCGCGTGGACCATCCCGGTCGGCGCCACCGCGCCGCAGGCCGCCGGGGTGATCCATACCGACTTCGAGCGCGGCTTCATCCGCGCGCAGACCATCGCCTTCGACGACTTCGTCCAGTACGGCGGCGAGCAGGGCGCCAGGGAAGCCGGCCGCATGCGCGCCGAAGGCAAGGACTACGTGGTGCGCGACGGCGATGTGCTGAACTTCCTGTTCAACGTCTAGCCGGAACTTTTCACATCGAGGCGCCCCCAAGGGATTCGCCCGCCGCTGCGCGGCGGGCCCGGAGCCCTCGACCATGCCACGCCCTTCGCCCGGTATCGTGTCGGCCTGCGCCGCCTACGCGATCTGGGGCTTGTACCCGCTGTATTTCCACCGCCTGCAGCAGGTTCCCGCGCTGCAGCTGCTCGCGCACCGCATCGTCTGGTCGCTGCCGCTGGTGCTCGGCACGATCGCCTGGCGCGACTGCCGGCGCCTCGTCGGCCGCCTGCGCCGCACTCCGTCGGCGCTGCCGCACCTGGGCGCGGCGGCGGCCTTGCTGGTGGCACACTGGTGGGCCAATGTCTGGGCGCTCACCCACGGCCACGTCGTCGACGCCAGCCTGGGCTACTTCATCAACCCCCTGCTGACGGTCGCGCTGGCCGGCGCCGTGCTGCGCGAGCCGCTGCGTCCGCGGCAAGGCGCGGCGATCGCCTGCGCCGCCGCCGGTGTCGTCTGCATGGGCTGCGCGCTGGGCGCGACCCCGTGGATCGCGCTGGCGCTGGCGGCGACCTTCGCCGGCTACGGCGTGCTGCGCAAGACCGCGCCGCTCGGAGTCGTCGACGGCCTGAGCCTGGAGCTGGCGCTGGCGTTTCCGCCTGCCGCCGCCTATCTGGCGGCGCACGCCGACGCCCTCGCGGCGTCGGACTGGGGCGAGCTCGGGCTGCTCGCCGCGGCCGGGCCGCTGACCGCCGTGCCGCTGCTGCTGTTCGCGCTTGCGGCGCGCCGCATCCCGCTGGCCATGCTCGGCATGCTGCAGTACATCACCCCGACGCTTCTGCTGGTGCTCGGCGTGGCTCTGTACGGCGAGCAGGTCGACGCCGGCCGCGGCGCCGGCTTCGCGCTGGTGTGGCTGGGCATTGCGCTGTACCTGGGCGAGCGCCGTGCACGAAGGCCGGCGGCGCCGTAGCATGGGAGATTGCCCCCTCGACGCGCGCGCGCATGAACCCCGGCATCGCCTACGCCCTCGGCGCCTACACGCTCTGGGGCTTGTTCCCGTTGTATTTCAAGCTGCTGCAAGCCGTTCCGGCGCCGCAGATCCTGGCCCACCGCATGGTCTGGTCGCTCGGCCTGATCGTGCTGATCCTGCTCGCGCTTCGCCGCTTCGCCTGGCTGGCCAGGGTCGACCGCGGCGTGGTCGCGCGCTTCGCGCTCAGCGCCGTGCTGCTGGCCTGCAACTGGGGCACCTACATCTGGGCGGTCAACAACGGCCACGTCATCGAGGCCAGCCTGGGCTATTACATCAACCCGCTGCTCAACGTCGCGCTGGGCACCCTGCTGCTGCACGAGCGGCTGCGCCGGACGCAGTGGCTGGCGATCGCGGTGGCCGCCTGCGGCGTGCTGTGGATGAGCGCCGAGATCGGCCGCGTGCCGTGGATCGCGCTGGCCCTGGCAGCAAGCTTCGGCGGCTACAGCCTGGCGCGCAAGACCGCGCCGCTGGGTTCGCTCGAAGGCCTGGCGCTGGAAACCGCGCTGATGTTCCCGCTCGCGCTGGCCTACCTTGCGTGGTGCTCGGCGCACGGCAGCAACGCCTTCGACTCCGGCGGCTGGAGCCTGCGCGCGCTGCTGGCGGCGGCCGGCCCGGTGACCACGGTTCCGCTGCTGCTGTTCGCCGCCGGCGCGCGCCGCATCCCGCTGTCGCTGCTGGGCGTGCTGCAATACCTGACGCCGACGCTGCTGCTGGTGCTCGGCGTGCTGCTGTACCACGAAGCGTTCAATTCCACCCGTGCGCTCGGTTTCGGGCTGGTCTGGGCCGGAATTGCGCTGTACCTGGCCGACAGTCTGTTGCGTCGGCGCATCATCGCGCCGGCCTGAGCACCGCCTGCGGCGCCCGGCACCTGGCGCCGGCTCAGCGGCGGTTCAGCGGCAGCCCAGCGCGGCCGCGCCCCACGCCGCGGCAAGAACCGCGGCGTAGTCGAGCACGGCGCCGTCGCGCAGCGCGCCGCTCCCCACCAGCAGCAGGTGCGCGCCCAGCGCGG
>JAJZHS010000150.1 GCA_021798395.1 Pseudomonadota bacterium | reverse complement strand
CTGAAGGCGGCGCAGGAGAACCGCGCCCACGCCAAGGAGTCGCAGGACATCGCGGTGGTCGAAGGCGAACTGGCGATGCTCGCCGCGCAACTGGCTGCGATCCGGCGCCTGCGCGGCCGCAGCCACTGACGCAGCGGCGCCACGCAGCGCCTGCGCGCAAGCCCGCCCGGCCAGGCCGCGGCGGGCTTTTTCTTGCCGGCCGCGCTCAGTTAGCATCGGGGCATGCATGCTCCTGGATCGCGCTGATGCGGGCCGCTGCACGGCGCCGCCTGCGCCGCACCGCGCTGTGCGGCGCGCTCGCGCTCGCCGGCTGCGCGTCCGCGCCGCGGCCCGAAGAAGGTTTGGCGAGCGGACATTGCTGGGCTCCGGCACCGAACCTGCGCGCCGCGTACAACCGGCGCTACACCGTGCTCGGCCGCAGCTACACGCCGCTGCGCGACGCCGACGGCTACGACACCGAGGGCACCGCGTCGTGGTACGGGTGGGAATCCGGCTCGACCACCGCGATGGGGACGCGCTTCAACCCGCGCGCCTTCACCGCGGCCAGCCGACAGCTGCCGCTGCCGACTTGCGTGCGCGTGACCAACCTGGACAACGGCCGCAGCGTCGACGTGCTGGTCAACGACCGCGGCCCGTTCGTCGACAGCCGCATCATGGATCTGTCGTACGGCGCCGCGCTGGCGCTCGGGGTCACGCGCAGCGGCACCGCTTCCGTGCGCATCGTCGCCCTGGCCGCAGGTTCGGGCGCGCTGCCGGACGTCGCTCCAGCGCCCGACGCGCTGCCCGCGCCGCCGCCGACGGTGCCGGCACCGCTTCCCGCATCGTCACCGGCCACGCTCCTCGCCGCCGCGACGGTCCAGGCGCTTCCGGCCGGGCCGCCACCGCAATCCGAGCCGCTGCCGGCGCCCTCCGCTTCCTCCGCTTCCTCCGCTTCCTCCGCTTCCTCCGCTTCCTCCGCTTCCTCCGCTTCCTCCGCTTCCTCCGGGGTCGCTGGGGCCGCCGACGCCGTGGGTACCGCGACCGACACTGCCGCCGTGCCCGTCACGGCCGCTGCGACCGAGCGCGGCGAGACTGCGCTCGACGCGCTGATCGCGCGCGCAGACGCCGCGCCCGCGAACGTGGTCCCCGGCGCGCCGGCGGCCGCGGCCAGCTCGGCGCTGCCCGTGTCCGCGGCGGGCGCGTCCGGCGGCATCGCGCCGATGTCGAACCAGCGCGCGCAGGACTACCTGCAGACGGGCGCGTTCACCGCGCAGGGCAACGCCCTGGCCGAGCGCGACCGCTTGCGCGCGGCCGGAATCGCGCGCGTCGTCATCGTTCCCGGAATGGTGCGCGGCGAAACGTTCTGGCGGGTGCAGATCGGGCCGCTGCCGGCGCCGCAACCGGACCACGCGCTGCGCGCCAGGCTGGCCGCGCTGGGCCTGCGCGGCTACGCCGTCGTGCAGCAATAGCGTCGCGCCGCGCGCACGGCGCCGGCGGCCCGCGCGCGCCCACGCAGGTCACCGGCGGCGCCACGCCGGCCTAGAATGCTCGGGTTTCCTCGCCCCGACTCGACCACATGCGTGACTATGTATCAAGGTTGACCAGCGTGCTGTCTGCAGCCGCCGCGCAACTCTGGCCCGAGGCCCCGGCGGCACAGCTCGAGCGCCCGAAGGGCGCCGGCCACGGCGATTTCTCGTGCACCCTGGCCATGCAGCTGGCGCGCCAGATCAAGCGCAACCCGCGCGACATCGCGCAGCAACTGATCGACGCGGTGCGCGCCGACGGTGAACTCGCCGACGGCCTGCAATCGATCGAACTGGCCGGCGCCGGATTCGTCAACGTGCAGCTGGCGCCTCGCGTCAAGCAGCGCATCGTCCATCAGGTGCTCGGCGCCGGCGCGCGCTTCGGGCGCGTCGCCGAGGACGCGGCCAAGCAGGTCCTGGTCGAATTCGTCTCGGCCAATCCGACCGGCCCGCTGCACGTCGGACACGGCCGCCAAGGCGCGCTCGGCGACACCATCGCCGAGTTGCTCGCCACCCAGGGCTGGCAGGTGACGCGCGAGTTCTACTACAACGACGCCGGGGTGCAGATCGGCAACCTGGCGTTGTCGGTGCAGGCGCGCGCACGCGGCCTGGCCCCGGGCCAGCCGGGATGGCCCGAGGCCGCCTACAACGGCGACTACATCGCCGACATCGCGCGCGACTACCTGGCCGGCGCCACAGTGCGGGCCGCCGACGGCGACGCCGTGCACGCGCTCGGCGACGCCTCCGACCTGGACGCCGTGCGCGCCTTCGCGGTGGCTTACCTGCGGCGCGAACAGGACCTCGACCTGCGCGCGTTCGGCATCCGCTTCGACAACTACTACCTCGAATCGAGCCTGTACCGCGACGGCCGCGTCGACGCCACGGTGCGTGCGCTGGTCGCCTCCGGCCACACCTACGAGACCGACGGCGCGCTGTGGCTGCGCACGACCGACTTCGGCGACGACAAGGATCGGGTGATGCGCAAGTCGGACGGCACCTATACGTATTTCGTGCCGGACGTCGCCTACCACCTGGCCAAGTGGGAACGCGGATTCCGCCACGCCATCAACATCCAGGGATCGGACCACCACGGCACCATCGCCCGCGTGCGCTCGGGTCTGCGCGCGGCGAATCCGGCGATTCCTCCGTCGTACCCGGACTACGTGCTGCACAAGATGGTCACCGTGATGCGCGGCGGTCAGGAGGTCAAGATCTCCAAGCGCGCCGGCAGCTACGTGACGGTGCGCGACCTGATCGAGTGGTCCGGCGGAGTGCGCGACGACATGGACGCCGAGGAGCGCGCCCAAGCCCTGCGCCGCGGGCGCGACGCGGTGCGCTTCTTCCTGGTGTCGCGGAAGGCCGATACCGAGTTCGTGTTCGACGTCGACCTGGCGTTGGCGCAAAGCGACGAAAACCCGGTCTATTACGTGCAATACGCCCATGCGCGCATCTGCTCGGTGCTCGCGCAGTGGAGCGAGCGCGAGGGCGGAGACGAGCGGGATCTGACCGCGGCCGACCTGTCGCCGCTGACCCATCCGCGCGAACTCGAGCTGATGATGCTGCTGGGCGCCTTCCCGGACATGCTGTCGCAGGCCGCGCTGGACCTCACGCCCCACGACGTCGCGTTCTATCTGCGGCAGCTCGCCGGCGCGCTGCACGGCTACTACAACGCCGAACGCGTGCTGGTCGACGACCCGGCGCTGAAGAACGCGCGCCTGGCGCTGCTGCTCGCGGTGCGCCAGGTGTTGCACAATGCGCTGAGCGTGCTCGGCGTCAGCAGCCCGCAGCGCATGTGAATCTGCCCCAGGACCCGCATCATGACCCGACCCCTTTGCCCCCCTGCCGCGCAACGCGGCGGCACCCTGCTCGGCCTGATCATCGGCCTGGTGCTCGGGCTGGCGATCGCGCTGGCCGCCGCGATGTACATCACCAAGGCGCCGCTGCCCTTCATGAACCGCTACCAGCAGCGTCCGTCGATCAGCGCGTCGGCAGCGGCGAACTGGAACCCGAACCAGGACCTGGCCGGTGGTCCTGCGCCGGTGGCCGGCGCCTCGACCGCCGCGCCGGTGAGCAGCGCGCCGCTGTCGCCCAGGGCGATCGAGGCGCTGGGACAGCCGCCGGCCGGGATCGTGCAGGGAGCGAGCGGCAGCAAGCCGACGACCGCGCCTGCGCCGGGCTCTGCGCCGGCTTCGAACCTGCAATACATCGTCCAGATCGGTGCCTACGGTGACCGCGCCGACGCCGAGCGTCAACGCGCGAAAGTCGCCCTGGCGGGCCTCGAGGCGCGCCTGGACCTGCGCGTGGTCGGCGGCCGCACGCTGTATCGGGTGCGTGTCGGGCCGTTCGCCAGTTCGGCCGACGCGGACAAGGCGCAGCAGGCCCTGAACAACGCCGGAATCACGTCGGTCATCGTCAAGATGGCCAACTGAATACCTGCCGCATCGGCTTCCCCCGCCCGCACCCAAGCCACTTTCGAAAGGAAAATCGATGTTCCGATGGTTCGCACGCATCGCGGCCGCGATGCTGTTGTTGCACACGTTCGCCGCGCAGGCGGAGCCGATGTACGCGCAAGGCAAGGGCTACACCAAACTCGCGGCTCCGCAACCCGTCTCGCCGCGCGGCAAGATCGTGGTCACCGAGTTCTTCTGGTACGACTGTCCGCATTGCGCGGCCTTCGAACCCGAACTCGAGGCGTGGATCGCCAAGCAGCCGTCCGACGTCGTCGTCAAACGTGTTCCGGTGGCTTTCGCGCCGCAGTTCGTCGCCCAGCAAAAGCTCTACTACGCGCTGCAGGCGCTGGGCAAGGTCGACGCGCTGCAGGCAGCGATCTTCCACGCCATCCACCAGCAGCACATCCCGCTGGGCACCGAGGCGCAGATGGCCGACTGGCTGGCCGGCAAGGGCGTTCCGCGCCGCCAGTTCGAGAACGCGTTCAATTCGTTCGGCGTGCAGATGGAGGCCAAGCGCGCGACGCAGATGGTGCAGGACTATCAGATCGACGGCGTGCCGACGATGGCGGTGCAGGGCACCTACACGCTGTCGGCTTCGATGCCCGAGACCCCGACCACGCCTCAGGTGCTGCAAGCCGTCGACATGCTGATCGCGCGGGTGCGCGCCAGCATGGCGGCGCACTGACCGGCGCAGCGATCGCGCCGCCCGGCCGACGACGCCCGCCGCGCGGGCGTCGCGCATGCTGCGCATGCGGGGTGGCAATGACGGCCGGGATGCCTACAATGCCCAAATCATGAAAGCAAGCTTCGTGCCGAAGTTGGGTCAATGGCGTCTCGCGCTGGCCTGCGCGGCGTTGCTGTGCGCGCTGCCGGCGCACGCGCTGCAGAGCGACCGCAACCAGCCGCTGCTGGTCGACGCCGGGGCGATGCACTACGACGACGTCAAGCAGCTCGACGTGTTCACCGGCAACGTGGTGGTGACGAAGGGATCGCTGGTGATTCACGCGCAGCGCGTCGAGATCAGGCAGACGCCCGCCGGCTACGCCATGGCCGTCGCGTTCGGCGACGCGGCACACCCGGCGACGATCGACGAGGCGCTCGACGCGGCGCCGGGCGAACCGACGGCGACCCTGCACGGACACGCGCTGACCCTGCGTTACGACGGGCGCGACGACGTGTTCACGCTGCAAGGCCAGGCCCTGCTCGAGCGACTGCTCGACGGCCGCGTCAGCGACCGCGCGCAAGGCCAGACCATCCGCTACGACAACCTGCACGACCGCTTCCTGGTCACCGCCGGACAGGGCGGCTCGACCGCGAGCAACCCAGACGGTCGCGTGCGGGTGATGCTGACGCCGCGCGGCGCACTGCCGCCGGCATCCGCGCCGGGAACCGATCTGCGCCCCAGCCGATCGCTGCGTCGCGGCGGCGCGCAGCGCGGGGCGCAACCATGAACGCGGCCGGGGAGTCGCGCGCAGCGACCGGGGCACGCCGGTGAGCACGCCGGTGCACCACGACGGCTCCGCGCTGCTGAGCGTGCGCGGCCTGCACAAACGCTACGGCGGACGCGTCGTGGTGCGCGACGTCGGGCTCGACGTTCGCGCCGGCGAAGTGGTCGGACTGCTCGGCCCCAACGGGGCCGGCAAGACCACGTCCTTCTACATGATCGTCGGCCTGGTGCGCGCCGACGGCGGGCGCATCCATCTCGATGGCCAGGACGTGACACGCCAGCCGATGTACCGGCGCGCGCGCCTCGGGCTGTCGTACCTGCCGCAGGAAGCGTCGATTTTCCGCGGCCTGAGCGCGGCCGACAACATCCGCGCCGTGCTCGAGTTGCAGCACGACGCCGACGGGCGGCCGCTCAGGCGCGCCGCGATCGATGCGCGGCTCGAACAGCTGCTGCGCGAACTGCACGTCGAGCACCTGGCCGACACGCCGGCCACCGCGTTGTCCGGAGGCGAGCGCCGCCGTGTCGAGATCGCGCGCGCGCTCGCCACCGAGCCGCGCGTCATCCTGCTCGACGAACCGTTCGCCGGAATCGACCCGATCGCGGTGATCGAGATCCAGCGCATCGTCCAGTTCCTGAAAGCGCGCGGAATCGGCGTCTTGATCACCGACCACAACGTGCGCGAGGCGCTGGGTATCTGCGACCACGCCTGCGTGATCAGCGAAGGCAGTGTCCTGGCCACCGGCCAGCCGCAGGCCATCGTCGAGAATCCGGCCGTGCGCAAGGTCTACCTCGGAGAGGGGTTCCGACTGTGAAGCAGTCGCTGAACCTGCGCCTGTCGCAACACCTGGCGCTGACACCCCAACTGCAGCAGTCGATCCGCTTGCTGCAGCTGTCGACCGTCGAACTGCAGCAGGAAATCGACCAGATGCTCGAGGCCAATCCGTTCCTCGAGCCCGACGAGGCCGACGCGGCAGCACCGGCCGACGGGACTCCGGGCGCCGACGCCGCGCCCGGCG
>JAJZHS010000149.1 GCA_021798395.1 Pseudomonadota bacterium | reverse complement strand
CGCGCACTACGTCGCCGCGCACCCGCGCGCGCGCGAACTGGCCGCGCGCGACGCCGCGCACTGGCTGTTCGGCGTTCCGCTGCACTGGATGAACGACTGGTCGACGCCGTTCGCGCTGCACGTGGCCGGAGCGCAGGGATGCCGCGTGACCGACGTCGACGGCCATGTCCGGGTCGATTTCTGCCTCGGCGACACCGGCGCGATGTTCGGCCACGCCCACCCCGCGGTGGCGGGCGCGGTGAGTGCGCAGCTGGCGCGCGGCAGCACGACGATGCTGGCCAGCGCCGACGCCGCCTGGGTCGGCGAGGAGCTGGCGCGGCGCTTCGGCTTGCCGCAGTGGCAGGCGGCGATGAGCGCCAGCGACGCCAACCGCTTCGTGCTGCGCTGGATCCGCGCAGCCACCGGGCGGCGCCGGCTGCTGGTGTTCAACGGCTGCTACCACGGCACCGTCGACGACGTGTTCGTCGACCTGGTCGACGGCCGCCCGCGGCAGCGCGACAGCCTGCTCGGCCAGGTGCACGATCTGACCGCCGCCACCGCGGTGGTCGAGTTCAACGACCTCGACGCGCTGGAGCGCGAACTGGCGGCCGGCGACGTGGCCTGCGTCCTGGCCGAGCCGGTGATGACCAACATCGGCATGGTGCTGCCCGCACCGGGCTACTGGGACGCCGCGCAGCGGCTGATCCGGCGCCACGGCGCCATGCTGGTGCTCGACGAAACCCACACCATCAGCTCCGGGCCCGGCGGCTACGCCCGCGCCCAGGGCCTGCAGCCCGACGCGCTGGTGCTGGGCAAGCCGATCGGCGGCGGCGTGCCGTGCGCGGTGTACGGTTTCAGCGCCGAACTCGCCGAGCGCGCGATGCGCGCCAAGCGCGACGCGCCGCCCGGACATTCGGGAATCGGCACCACCCTGACCGCGAACCTGCTGGCGCTGGCGGCGATGCGCGCCACCCTGGCCGAAGTCGCCACCGAGGACGGCTACGCGCGCATGCTGGGCACCGCGGCGCGCATCGCGGACGGACTGCGCGCGGCGATCGCGCGCCACGCCCTGCCGTGGTGCGTGACCCAGGTCGGAGCGCGCTGCGAGTTCCAGTTCACGCCGCGGCCGCCGCGCAACGGCAGCGACGCCGGCGCCGCGCTCGACCCGGCGCTCGAGGCGCTGCTGCACCTGGCGCTGCTCAACCGCGGGGTGCTGATCACCCCGTTCCACAACATGCTGCTGGCGTGCCCCGACACCGGCGAGGCGGAGGTGGAGCAACTGCTGGCGGCTTTCGACGCCGTGCTCGGCGCGCTGCGCGGCTGAACGCCCGCGGCGGCGACTGCGGCGCTTGAGGCATCATCGCGCCCATGCCCAAGCACGCCGACCCCAGCACCACCCTGCAGGACGACACCTACGCCGAACTGCGCCACTGGATCACCCTGGGCCGCTTCGTTCCCGGCGAGCGGCTGAAAATCCGCGACGTCGCCGCCGCGCTCGGCGTGGGGCTGATGCCGGTGCGCGCGGCGCTGCAGCGGCTGGCCGCCGAAGGCGCGCTGACGCACAGCCCGAACCGCGGCGTGGCAGTGCCGCAACCGTCGCGCGCCGAGTTCGACGACGTGCTGCAGATGCGCCTGCTGCTCGAGGGCGAAGCCGCCGAGCGCGGCGCGCTGCGGCTGCGCGACGACGACCGCGGCGAACTCGCCCGGCTGCACGCGACGATGGCGCTGGCGCTGGCGCGCGGCGACGCGCGCGGCTACCTGGACGCCAACGAGGACTTCCACCTGCGGCTGTACCGCGCTGCCGGCTCGCCGCTGCTGCTGTCGCTGATCGAAACCGTCTGGCTCAAGGTCGGCCCGCTGTCCAACCGGCTGTTCGACGACCCGGCGGCTTCGGGCGTGCTCAACGCCGCGCACGACGACCTGATGGCGGCGATCGCCCACGGCGACGCCGCCGCGGCGCGCCGCGCGATCGAGCGCGATCTGTTCGTCGCCGGCCAGTTCCTGCGCCGACGCTGCGCGGCGTAGACCCGCGCGGGCCGCTACGGCACGCGAACCCAGGTCTGCGTGCGCCCGAGCAGCGGAATGCCGACGTAGCCGCGCACCTGCAGCCGCTGTCCGCCGTCGCGCAGCGTCAGCCGCACGTGGTAGGTCTTGCCGTTGTTCGGGTCGAGGATCTCGCCGCCGCCCCAGGTGCCGTCGCCCTGCGCGCGCACGTCGCGCATGATCGTCAGGCCGAGCACCGGCCGTCCCTTGCGCGCGCCGCTGCACAGCTTGCACACCGGCGCCGTCGTCGGCGGGTCGATCAGCTTGACCACCGTGCCCTCGAAGCGTCCGTCGACCTCGTCGATGCGCACGTACGACGTCGGCTTGCCGGTGCGGTCGCTGATCGTCTTCCAGGTGCCGGCCGGCGTCGCCGGCTGCGCCGACGCGCTCGCCAGCAGGCCGACGAACAGCGCGCCGAGCAGGATCTTGGGCATCATCGTGCGCTCCTCGTTCGAAGGTGCCGACAAGCATAGTGGCGCGCCGGGCGCGCGTGCACCGCCACCACGACGGCGTCGGTGGCACTCGCGCTGCCGTCGGTCGGGTCGGCCGAACAGCTTGACGGCGATCGCGGCCACGTGGCGACCCTGGTCGCGCGCGACGGCCAGTTCGTTGGCGCTGGGCATGCGGCCGCCGCCCTTGAACAGGGTGGTGGCGCGGTGCGCGCCCCGGCGGCCACTTCCGGCGCCGTGCGCTCCACGTGCCCCCAGTGCTTTCGGCCACACGGGTACCGGCTGTCGGATATAGTCAGCCGTGAATCATCGCGCCGCAGACACGTGGGGAGGCGACATGCAATCCAGGAACCACTGGGAACAGGTCTACAGGACCAAGGGCGCGACGAGCGTCAGCTGGTTCCAAGAGCACGCCCGACAATCGATGGAATTGATTCGCCAGACCGGAGTCGGCAGGGACGCTGGAATCATCGATGTCGGCGGTGGCGCCTCAACGCTTGTCGACGACCTCCTTGCTGACGGGTACTCGAACCTGGCGGTGCTCGACCTCTCGGAAGCCGCATTGGCAACAGCACGGGAACGCATCGGGCAGCGAGGGAGCGGTGTTTCATGGTTGGTCGGCGACATCACAGAGGTCGACCTTCCGCGCCACGCCTACGCACTCTGGCACGACCGCGCGGTCTTCCACTTCCTCACCGCGCCGGAAGAACGCGAAGCCTACGTTCGAGCCGTGCTGCGTGCGGTCAAGCCCGGTGGCCATGTCATCGTGGCAACCTTCGCAGAGGACGGCCCGCAAACGTGCAGCGGCCTGCCTGTGGTGCGGTACAGCGCGGATTGCCTGCATGCGCAGTTCGGAACGCCGTTCACGCTGCTTCGGCATGAGCGCGAGGAACACCATACGCCGGCTGGAGCGGTTCAGAAATTCATCTATTGCATGTGCCGCAAGGAGTCGAATTGAACCCGGCGACCGTCGAATCGCTGCTGACCTGTCCGCAGTGCGGCTTCGCCAAAAACGACGAAGCCCCGACCAGCGGGGCTTCGTAAGTTCCTGATTCCTCAGGGAAATCTGGTCGGGGTGAGAGGATTCGAACCTCCGGCCTCTACGTCCCGAACGTAGCGCTCTACCAGGCTAAGCTACACCCCGATGGTTCGCGGGCCTGTCGCCCGCGCAACCGAAGCTCATAAGTATAAACGCTGACTCAGGCCCCTGCCTAGGGGCAGGGTGCGTTTTTCACGACTTGCGCTGCAGCGAGTAGGCGCACAACCGATCGAGGGCGTCGCGCGCCGGACCCGCCGGAACCGCGGCCAGGGCGGCCAGCGCGGTGTCGAGCTCGGCCTGCGCGGCGGCGTCGACCGCGGCCAGCGCGTCGCACGCGCGCACGACCTGCACGATGCGCGGCAACTGCTCGATGCTGCCGCTGCGCACCGCGTCCTCGATCAGCACCCGGTCGGCGGCGTCGGCGCGCTGCAGCGCGACGATGAGCGGCAGCGTCGGCTTGCCTTCGCGCAGGTCGTCGCCGACGTTCTTGCCCATTTCGGCGACGTCGCCGCGGTAGTCGAGCGCATCGTCGACCAGCTGGAACGCCATGCCCAGCGCGCGCCCATAGGCCGCCGCGGCGTCCTCGGCGGGCGCCGGGCAGCCGGCGAGCACGGCGCCGATGCGCGCCGCGGCCTCGAACAGCGCGGCGGTCTTGTAATGGATCACCTGCATGTAGCGCGCGACGTCGATTTCCGGGTCGTGCACGTTGAGCAGCTGCAGCACCTCGCCCTCGGCGATCACGTTGGTCGCGTCGGCCAGGATCTGCAACACGCGCAGGTTGCCCGCTGCGACCATCATCTGGAATGCGCGCGAGTACAGGAAGTCACCCGACAGCACGCTGGCGGCGTTGCCGTACGCCGCGTTCGACGTCTGCCGGCCGCGCCGCAACTCGCTTTCGTCGACCACGTCGTCGTGCAGCAGGGTCGCGGTGTGGATCAGCTCGACCACCGCGGCCAGCGCATGGCGGTGCGGGCCGTCGTGCCCGTGCGCCTGCGCCATCAGCAGCAGCAGCGCCGGGCGCAGCCGCTTGCCGCCGGCCGTGATGATGTAGCCGCTGATGGCGTTGATCAGCGCAACGTCGGACGCGAGATGGTCGCGGATCGCGTCGTCGACGCGCTGCATGTCGGCGGCGATCGGAGCAAGGATGGTCTGGATCGGTACAGTCACGGTCGACGCGGCGGAAGACGATGGAAAGCGGAACGGGGCAGAAATGCAACTGAACGTCTCGCGGCATTCTATCGGGCGCCCCCGCGGCGGCGCCCGCGCCGCGCATGCGACCGCGCGCGCTGACACGCCGCCCCGTGCATGCTACGATATGGGGTTCCTCGGTGTGCTCGGGCTGCAGCTGAACGGCTGCATGCAGTGAAGGGCCTGGGCACGGTTCGGGGAGAACGAGGCTGCGGCGCTTCGCGCTGCGGCGATCCAGATCCAGGAGTTGTCTATGTACGCGGTCGTAAAAACCGGTGGCAAGCAATACAAAGTGAGCGCCGGCGAAAAGATCAAGGTAGAACAGATTGCCGCAGACATTGGCCAGGACATCGTGCTCGATCAAGTGCTCGCCGTGTTCGACGGCGCGGACGTCAAGGTCGGGACCCCGCTGCTTGCGGGTGCGGCGGTGAAGGCCAAGGTGCTGGCGCATGGGCGTGGCGAGAAGGTGCGCATTTTCAAGATGCGCCGCCGCAAGCACTACCAGAAGCACCAGGGCCACCGGCAGAACTTCACCGAACTGCAAATCGAAAGCATCGCAGCTTGAGGAGCGAACGAGATGGCACAGAAAAAAGGCGGCGGCTCGACGCGAAACGGGCGTGACTCCGAGTCCAAACGGCTCGGCGTGAAGATCTTCGGCGGCCAGGCGATCCCGGCCGGCTCGATCATCGTGCGCCAGCGCGGAACGCGCTTCCACGCCGGCGCGGGCGTGGGCACCGGCAAGGACCACACGCTGTACGCGCTGGTCGACGGCCACGTCCAGTTCCTGCGCAAGGGCGCGCTGAACCGCCAGTACGTCACCGTCACGCCGCTGCAGCAACAGGCCTGACGACGTCGCGGCGCGCGTGCGCGCCGCTTGCGCATGCACGAGCCCCGGCCGGTCGCAACCCGGTGCGGGGCTCGCGTTCGATTGAGGCACCCGTGAAATTCTTCGACGAAGCGCTGATCGAGGTCGTCGCCGGCAACGGCGGCAATGGCTGCATGTCGTTCCGCCGCGAGAAGTTCATTCCGTTCGGCGGTCCCGACGGCGGCGACGGCGGTCGCGGCGGCAGCGTGTTGGTCGAGGCCGACACCAACCTGAACACCCTGATCGATTTCCGCTACCAGCGCGTGTTTCGCGCGCGCAACGGCGAGCACGGTCGCGGCTCCGACTGCTTCGGCGCGGCCGGCGAAGACCTCCTGCTGCGCGTCCCGGTGGGGACGGTGATCCGCGACCTCGAAAGCGGCGAGACTGTCGCCGACCTGACCCTGCACGGCCAGCGCGTGACCGTTGCCGCGGGCGGCGCCGGCGGCATGGGCAACCTGCGCTTCAAGTCGAGCACCAACCGCGCCCCCCGCCAGTCCACGCCGGGCCAGCCCGGCGAGCAGCGCCGGCTGCAGCTGGAACTCAAGGTGCTGGCCGACGTCGGGCTGCTCGGTCTGCCGAACGCCGGCAAAAGCACGTTCATCGCGGCGGTGTCGAACGCGCGGCCGAAAATCGCCGACTACCCGTTCACGACCCTGCACCCGCAGCTCGGCGTGGTGCGCGCCGGGCAGGGCCGCAGCTTCGTCGTCGCCGACATTCCGGGCCTGATCGAGGGCGCTGCCGAAGGCGCCGGGCTCGGCCACCAGTTCCTGCGCCACCTGCAACGCACCCGGCTGCTGCTGCACCTGGTCGACGTGGCGCCGCTCGACCCCGACGCCGACCCGGTGCGCGACGCGCGCGCGGTCGCCG
>JAJZHS010000148.1 GCA_021798395.1 Pseudomonadota bacterium | reverse complement strand
GATCTGCGTTTCGAGCCGCCTGCGACGCAGCGTTATGCGGTGCTGTTCTGCGGCGCCAGCGTGCCCGCGAAGGCCTGGCCGCTGCCGCGCTACGCCGAGGTCGCGCGGCACCTGCACGCACGCCACGGCCTGATTCCGGTGCTGCTCGGCGACGACGCCAGCCCGGGGCTCGACGCGCTGCTCGGCGGTACGCCGTGCATCGACTTGCGCCGGCGCACCGACGCGCACGCGCTGCTGGGCTGGCTGGCCCATGCGCAACTGACCGTCAGCAACGACTCGGCAGCGGTGCACCTGGCCGCGTTGCTCGACCGCCCGGTGCTGATCGTGGCCCCGGGCGCCGCGCACGCGCGCTATTGCCGCTACCCGAACGGACGCGTCCACGTTGTGCACTGCGCCGACACCCACTGCTTCGACTGCGAAGGCCGCTGCCGCTACCCCGCTGCCGCGGGCGGGCTGTTCCCGTGCCTGGACGCGGTCGGCGCGCACGCGGTCAACGCCGCCGCCGACGCCCTGCTGGGCGCGCCCGACGCTCCCGGCCACGCTTGAACAGGCAGCGCCGGGAACCCGATCCTTCGCGCACTTGGAACGCTTTCGGCGCAGCCACCTAAAATACCGGCGAACGTCCCGGCGCATCTCCGGCCCGGAACGCACGTGTTCTCCGCCCGACTTCCGCCCGCCCCTGCCCGACCCCACCCCCGCCCACCATGAAACGTCGCCAATTCCTGCGCCACGGCCTGACCTCCCCGCTGTGGCGCCCGCTCGGCGCCGGTGCCGCGCTGCTCGCGCCGGCGCTGGCGCACGCGCAGTTCAAGATCGATGTCGCAGGCATCGGCGCCACCCAGATCCCGGTGGGGATCGGTGATTTCGTCGGCCAGCAGGGCTGCCCGCAACCGATCGCCGGGATCGTGCGCGCCGACCTGGTGCGCAGCGGCCAGTTCCGCGTCTCGATCCCCGGCGGCGCGCCGTTCACCGAACAGGGACCGGCCGCGTACGCGGCGTGGCACGCCGAGGGCCTCGACGCGGCCGCCGGAGGCAGCGTGACGCGAACCCCGGACGGGCGCTGGGTCGTGCGTTTCCGCATGTGGGACGCGGTCAAGCAGGCTGACCTGGGCGGCCAGGCGTACACGGTGGTCGCGGGCGACCTGCGGCTGGTCGCGCACCGCATCGCGGACTTCATCTACCAGAAGCTCACCGGCCAGCGCGGGGTTTTCGCGACCCGCATCGCCTACGTGGACAAGGGCGGTCGCGACGCCTTCGGGCTGGTCGTCGCCGACAGCGACGGCGAAAACGCGCGCACCGCGCTGCGCAGCCGCGAGCCGCTGATGTCGCCGACCTGGTCGCCGGACGGCGGCAGCCTGGCCTACGTGTCGTTCGAGACCGGCAAGCCCGTGGTGTTCGTGCAGGACGTCCGCCGCGGGGTGCGCCGCGCGGTGGCCGATTTCCGCGGCAGCAACAGCGCGCCGGCGTTTTCGCCGGACGGCCGCACCCTGGCCGTCGTGCTGACGCTGGGCGGCCACTCGCAGGTGTACCTGCTGCCGAGTTCCGGCGGCAGACCGCGCCGGCTGACCGACAGCGGCTCGATCGCGACCGAACCGGTGTTCACGCCCGACGGGCAGAGCCTGTTCTTCGTCAGCGACCGCGACGGGTCGCCGCAGATCTACAAGATCGGGCGAAACGGCGGCCAGCAGCAGCGCATGACGTTCAGCGGCGACTACAACGTCAGCCCGGCGGTCAGCCCCGACGGCAAGACCCTGGCCTACGTCTCGCGCCAGGGCGGCAACAGCTACCAGATCTGGGTGCTGAACCTGGCCAGCGGGCAGACCTCCGCGCTGGGCGACGGGCCCAACGACGGGCGACCGACCTTCGCCCCCAACGGCCAGATCATCCTGTATTCGGCCACCGAGGGCGGCGCCGAAGTGCTGAAGACCGTGTCGGTCGACGGCGCCGTGCGCACCACCCTGGCCACCCACGGCCAGCAGGTCCGCGAACCCAGCTGGGGCCCGTGGAACTCGATGGTCTGACCTGTTTCATGGCCCGCAGTCGGGCCGCCTCCGGAGATCGACGATGACCCCTCGCCACCTGCTCGTCCTGTCCGCCGCCGTGCTGGCGCTGGGCGGATGCTCGTCCGTGCGGCTGAACAAGGCCCCGGTGCAAGCCGGCAACGCCGCCTCGGCCGGCGCGATCAAGGACGGAGCGTCCAGCCAGGGCGAGTCCGCGGTGACCCCGCTGCAGGCCACCCCGCTGGGCCCGGTCGGTGGCGGTGGCGGTGGCGGCGGCGCGAGCGGCGGTGCCGGCCCGTCCGCCGACGTCGCGCGCAGCGTGTACTTCACCTACAACAGCTATGTGGTCGACGCCCAATACCGCCCGGTGCTGGCAGCCAACGCCCAGTACCTGACCGACCATCCCACGGCGCACGCGCAGCTTCAGGGCAACACCGACGCGCGCGGCAGCCGCGAGTACAACCTGGCGCTCGGCCAGAGGCGCGCCGACGCGGTGATGAAGGGCCTCGAAGTGCTCGGCGTACCGCCGTCGCAGCTCGAGGCCGTGAGCTTCGGCAAGGAAAAGCCCAAGGCCGAGGGCCAAACCCAAGCGGCGTATGCCGAGAACCGCCGCGTCGACATCGTCTACAAATGAATACGACACCGAATCCGACGCCCGCGCGTGCCTGGCGCCAGGCGCTTCTGACGCTGGGCCTGGGCCTGGCCACCATGCTGCCGGCGCACGCCGACCTGTTCGCCGACAACGACGCGCGCCGCGCGATCCTGCAATTGCGCAGCCAGTTCGCGCAGATGCAGCAGGCGCAGCAAACGCAGGCCGGGCAGATCCAGCAAATCCGCAACTCGCTTCTCGATCTCAACAGCCGCATCGACCATCTCAAGGGCGAAGTCGCGCAATTGCGCGGCCAGCAGGACACCACGGTGCAGCAGATCAACCAGTCCATCTCCAAGGTCGAAGCCGGGCAGAAGGATCTGGCGAAGCGCATCGCGCCGCTGGAGCCGGTCAGCGTGCAGATCGACGGCAAGACCGTGACGGTGCAGCCGGCCGAAAAGAGCGCCTACGACGCGGCGATGGCGGCGTTCCGGGGCTCGCAGTTCGACACCGCGGCGAGCCAGTTCAAGGCTTTCGCCGCGCAGTACCCGGCCAGCGCCTACTTGGCCAGCGCCGAATATTGGCAGGCCAACGCCTTGTTCGCGTTGCAGCGCTACCGGGAAGCCGCTCCGGTGTTCGAGGCCCTGATTTCCGGCCACGCGGACAGCGCGCGCGTGCCTGACGCGATGCTCGGCCTGGCCAACTGCCAGGTCGAACTGCGGCAGGTGCGCGCCGCGCGGCTGACCCTCGAGCATCTGCTGCGCCAATTCCCGCACTCCGAGGCGGCGCAGACCGCGCACGACCGCCTGGCCAAGCTGCGCCGCGAATGAGCATGAAGCGCGCCGTCGTGCTGCTGTCCGGAGGCCTGGATTCGGCCACGGTGCTGGCGCTGGCGCACGAACAGGGCTTCGCGTGTCATGCGTTGTCGCTGCGCTACGGCCAGCGCCACGGCGCCGAGCTCGACGCCGCGGTCAGGGTGGCCGCGGCGCTGGGCGCCGTCGGCCACGAAATCGTCGACCTCGACCTGGCGCGCTTCGGCGGCTCGGCGCTGACCGACTCCGCGCTGCAGGTGCCGACCGACGGCGCGCAAGGTGGCATCCCGGCAACGTACGTCCCGGCGCGCAACACCGTGATGCTCGCGCTGGCGCTGTCGTGGGCGGAAGCGCTGGGCGCGCACGACCTGTTCTACGGTGCCAACGCGGTCGACTATTCGGGCTATCCGGACTGCCGCCCGGCCTACGTCGAGGCCTTCGAGCGGCTGGCCAACCTGGCGACCCGCGACGGCGTCGAGGGCCGACCGTTCCGCGTCCACGCGCCGATCATCGCGCTGAGCAAGGCCGACATCATCGCCGCCGGGGCGCGCCTGGGCGTGGACTACGCGATGACCGTCAGCTGCTACCAGGCCGACTCCCAGGGACGGGCGTGCGGCGTCTGCGACGCGTGCCGCATCCGGGCCGCGGGATTCGCCGCCGCCGGTGTCGCCGATCCGACGCGCTACCAGCAACCCTGACGCGGCGACCCGTGACTGCGCTGTCCACCGTCGGTCTGACCCACGTGGTGCTGTGGGCCACTTTCGCCCTCAGCATGGTGTTCGGCGCTCTGATGCATCGCACCCAGTTCTGCGCCATGGGCGCCGTGGCCGACATCGTCAGCTTCGGCGACTGGACGCGCATGCGCATGTGGATGCTCGCGGTCGCCACGGCGATGATCGGCACCAACGCGCTGGCGCTTGGCGGCCAGATCGACCCCACGCGCAGCATCTACGCCAGCGCGCCCGGTCTGACCTGGCTGTCGGCCGTGCTCGGCGGCCTGGTGTTCGGTTTCGGCATGGTGCTGGCTTCGGGCTGCGGCAGCAAGACCCTGGTACGGCTCGGCGGCGGCAGCCTGAAGGCCGCGGTGGTGTTCACGATGCTGGCCGTCGGCGCCTTCGCCACCATGCGCGGCATCGTCGCGGCGCCGCGGGTGTACGGCCTGGATCGCGTCGCGATCGCGCTCGGCGGAACCCAGGACCTGCCGTCGCTGCTGGCCCGCCACGGCCTGGGCACGCGCGCGCTGTGGCGCGCGCTGCTGGGCTGCGGCGGCGGCGCGCTGCTGGCGGCGTGGAGCCTGGGCACGCGCGACGGCCGCAGCCCGCGCAACCTGGCCGGAGGCATCGGCATCGGGCTTCTGGTCGTCGCGCTGTGGTGGGTATCGGGCCACCTCGGCTATCTGGCCGAGGATCCGGATACCCTGCAGCGGGCTTTCCTGGGCACGGCCGGAAACCATCCCGAATCGTTCACCTTCGTCGCGCCGCTGGGCAACACGCTGTTCTGGCTGCTGATGTTCAGCGATGCGAGCAACGTGCTGACCATCGGCATCGTTTCGGTCTTCGGCGTGATCGCCGGCGCGGCGCTGCACGCGCTGGCCAGCGGACGCTTCCGCTGGGAGGGATTCACCGGCGTGCAGGACACCGCGAACCATCTGATCGGTGGGCTGTTGATGGGCGTGGGCGGGGTCACCGCGCTGGGCTGCACCATCGGCCAGGGCATCACCGGGGTGTCGACGCTGTCGCCCGACAGCGCGTTGGCGCTGGGCGGAATCATCGCCGGCGGGGTCATCGGAGTGCGCTTCCAGGCCTGGCGTCTGGAACGCGCCGCTTGAAGCGGCGATGAACGCTTCGGCCCCGGCGGGGGCGCCCGAACCCGACCTGGCGCGCCGCTTCGGCGGCGTCGGGCGCCTTTACGGAGCGGCCGGCGCGCAGCGCCTGGCCGGCTCCCACCTGGCCGTCGTCGGCGTCGGCGGTGTCGGCTCGTGGGCCGCCGAGGCGCTGGCACGCTGCGGCGTCGGCGCGCTGACGCTGATCGACCTCGACCACGTCGCCGAATCGAACATCAACCGCCAGATCCAGGCGCTCGATTCGACCCTGGGAATGGCCAAGGTCCAGGCGCTGGCGCGGCGCATCGCCGAAATCCACCCGGGCTGCCGCGTGCATGCCGAGGAAGCGTTCGTCGAGCCCGACAACGCCGACGCCTTGCTTCCGGCGGGCATCGACGCGGTGCTCGACTGCTGCGACCAGGTGCGCGCCAAAGCCGCGTTGGCGGCGCTGGCGTGGCGCCGCGGCATTGTCGCGGTCGCGGTCGGCGCCGCGGGCGGCAAGCGGCAGGCGCAGGACGTCGAAGTGATCGACCTGGCCGATGCGCGCGACGACCCCTTGCTGGCCAAGCTGCGGTATCGGCTGCGCCGCGCATACGGCGCGGCCCGGAGCGGCCCGATCGGCCTGCGCTGCGTGTGCTCGCGCGAGCCGGTGCGGCGCAGCGCCGACGCGGCCTGCGACGCCGCGCCGCAGGGCCTGAGTTGCGCCGGCTACGGCTCCAGCGTCATGGTCACCGCGACCTTCGGCATGGTCGCCGCCGGAGTCGCCGTCAACGCGCTGCTGGCGGCGTGACGGTTGGAGCCGGATTTGCTAGGATTGCCTGTTTGGGGTCGTTAGCTCAGTCGGTAGAGCAGCGGACTTTTAATCCGTTGGTCGGGCGTTCGAGCCGCCCACGACCCACCAATAAAATCAACGGCTTAGGCGCAAATGCACCTAGGCCGTTGTGCATTTCAGAGCCCCATGTAGACCCCATGTAGACCGGCGCAAGACACATTGCGCGGCCTCACCCGGTCTAAACGCACAAAATGCCCGAAATGGGCCTGGACCGGTCAAAAAGGACCGGATCCGAGGCCCAGCGGGCGAGAAATTGGTGCGCATTTCAGCGATCGCGGACGGCTGTTTCAGGCTGATCGCGGACGGCATTTCAACGCGATCGTGGACGCGCGTGGGGTGCGCGCAAGCGATGGGTTCAATGTATCTCAATCGTCCGCGATCAGT
>JAJZHS010000147.1 GCA_021798395.1 Pseudomonadota bacterium | reverse complement strand
TGCACGAAGTCCTCGACCGCGGCGGTCATCGGCTTGTCCATCATCTCCAGCCCGGCCGGAATGATGCCGGCGGCGATCAGGCTGGCGACCGCGTCGCCGGCGCGCCGGATGTCGTCGAAGCTGGCCATGATGCAGCGCGCCAGCTGTGGCTTGGGGATCAGGCGCACCGTGACTTCGGTGACCACGACCAGCATGCCCTCGCTGCCGATGACCGCCGCCAGCAGGTCGGGGCCCGCGCAGTCGCCGGCCAGGTTGCCCAAGGTGATCGCTTCGCCCTCGACCGTATAGCCGCGGACCTGCAGCACATTGTGCACGGTCAAGCCGTATTTCAGGCAATGCACTCCGCCCGAGTTCTCGGCCACGTTGCCGCCGATGGTGCACGCGATCTGGCTCGACGGATCCGGCGCGTAATACAGCCCGTGGCGCGCCGCGGCTTCCGAGATGGCCAGGTTGCGGACGCCGCATTCGACGGTCGCGGTGCGCGCCAGCGGGTCGATGTGCTTGATGCGGTTGAAGCGCGCCAGCACCAGCAGTACGCCGTCGGTGGCTGGCAGTGCGCCTCCCGACAGTCCGGTTCCGGCGCCGCGCGCGACCACGGGTACCTGCAGGTGATGGCACACGCGCAGCACCGCGGCGACCTGCGCCTCGGTGTCCGGCAGCGCCACGATCAGCGGGCGGCGGCGGTACGCCGCCAGGCCGTCGCATTCGTAGGGCGTGACATCCTCGCGCTGCCACAGCAGGCAGGCCGCGGGCAGCACCGCGGCCAGCGCGGCGAGCACTTCGGCCTGGCGTGCGGCGTCGGGCGCAATCGGGTCGTTCATGGTCGGCACACAGGGGTGTTCGGATGTGGGAATGCGGGCGCGTCGCCAGCAAACCAAACCATAGCGCACGGCGCACCTTCGCGGCATCGGGTCCGTCCCGATTTCGCGCCAGGCGTGATTCTCGCAGGTGCGCGGCCAGCGCCGGCCGGGCGCGGCGCGTCAGCCCAGCAGCAAGGCGTCCGTGGCGTCGACCTGCAGCGCCGCCATGGCGGCGTAGAACGCGTCGCGCACGTCCAGGTAGCGCGTTCCGTGCACCCCTTCGGATTGCGCGAGCCGGTGCAGTTCGGCATGCTGCGCCGCCAGACGGCCGTCGCGCAACCCGTGCAGCGCGAGGAATTGCCCGACCGCGCAGTGCAGGTGCGCGTGCTCGGGATCCGGCGCGGCGGCGTCGCGCCCGCCCTGTTCCCACAGCCAGTGCGCGGCCAGCGCGCCCATGCGCGTGGCCACCGGGTGCGCCTCGGTCTGCGGCCGGCCCTGCGCGCGCAGCCAGGGGGCAAGCTCATGCAGCGGCATCGGCCGCGCCAGCGCGTAGCCCTGGGCGAGTTCCGCACCGAGCACTTCGGCCATTTCGAGCAGCTCGTCGCTTTCGAGACCTTCGATCGCGACCCGCAGGTCGAGTCCGCGCGCCAGGCGCACCAGCGCGCCGACCAGCGCGATCGCGCGCTGCGGCGCGCGCTCGGCGGCGTGCAGCAGTCCCTGGTCGATCTTGACCAGGTCGAAGGGCAGCGTGCGCAGCCGCAGCAGGCTGCTGTAGCCCGAGCCCAGGTCGTCCATCGCCAGCTGCACGCCGAGCGCGTGCAACTCGAAGATGGCGCGGCTGTACGCCGTCTGGTCGGCGATGTCCTCGCTTTCGAGCAATTCGAAGGTCACGCGCTGCGGCGCGATGTGGCGCGGCGCCAGCGCGGCGCGGATCCATTGCAGGCAATCCGCGTGGCGCAACGTGACGGGCGGCAGATTGAACGACAGGTCGAGCTCGATCCCGTCGCGCTGCAGCTGTTCCAAATGATCGAGCGACTGATGCAAACCCTCGATGAACAGCCGGTTCAGTTCCTGGTCGCTGAGCACCGGCAGGAACTGCCCCGGCGCCACCATGCGGTCGTCCTCGAGGCGCAGCCGCGCCAGCGTCTCGACTTTGCCGCAGCGCCTCCCGGGCAACTGAACGATCGGCTGCAGATACATCGTCAGGCCGCCTTGGAACAGGCGGCTGCGCCACAGGGCGCGGTCGCTGGCGCTGACCCGAGGCGCGGTCGCCAGGCGCAGCGATTGCAGCGCCTGCGACAGCGTCTGGCGCAAATTCAGCAGCAGATCGTTGATCCACGGCGTGTCGAACTGGTTGGGCAGCTTGCCGTGCAGCACGATGACGGCCTGGATCCGCGCCTGCGCGTCGACGATCGGCACGGCCGCGATGCTGCGCACCCCGAGGCGCGCGAGCGCGGCCGCGCAGTGCGGCGCCGAGTCCAGCACAGGCGCCAGGTTGGCCACGGTTTCCAGGCGGCCGCCGGCCCAGCAGCGCTGCAGCATCGGCAGCGCCAGGGCGTCGCCGCCGCTTTCGAGCAGCGCCTGGGCGAACGCGTCGTAGCCCGCGGTCTGCGCTTCGAGCAGGAAGCGCCCGTGCGCGTCTTGCGCGTAGACCGCGCAAAAGCCGACGAACGGCCAGCCGCGCAGCATGTCCAGCGTGGCGTCGACCGCCTCGGTCCAGCGCGCCGCGCCGTGCAGGTCTCCGGCGAGCCGTTGCAGCCGCTTTTGCAGGTCGAGCTGCAGTGCCTGCGCGGCTTCGGTCTGCAGCGTCAGTTCGATTTCCAGCCGCCGGTTGATGGTGCGCAGCAGCAGCTGGCGCTGGCTCAGGCGCCCGGGGATGCGCTGGCACAGATCGGACAGCGCCTCCTGGTACCAGCTGATGGCCGCCACCAGCGCGCGCGCCGGGACGCCGAGCACCGCGTGCAGCCGGCCCAGATGGGTCGCGTGCTGGGCATGCCGGGCCTGGTCGAGCCCGGCGTCGAGCAGGAGCAGCAAGTGGCTCGCCTGTTTGGCGTGCACGTGCCGCAGCGCGTCGTCGTCGAGCAGCGCCAGCAGCTGCGCGCTCGGCGCGTCGTTGCCCAGGTGGCGGTAGAACGCCTCGACCAGGTGGGCGCTGCGCTGGCGCAGAAAGCGGCTGGCCCAGCCGAGCAGTTCGGCGCTGAGTGCGCCGTAGGGGTCGAGATCGGTCGTGACGTCGCCCAGCAGCCGCTGCGCGCGGTTGAACAGCGCGGCTTCGGCGAGTCCGAGCAGCGCTGCGACCTGTGCCGTGTCGGCCGGGTACAGCGCACAGCCCAGCGCGGCGGTGACGCGCGCCCGCCGGCCGTCGGCCAGGTCGAAGGGCGCGCGCAGCGTTCCCAGGGCCTGGGCCATGCGCGACGCGACCGCGGCGAGTTCGATCGGCGCGAAGACCAGCGCGAAAGAGTCGGCACCGACGCGCGCGAGCAGCGGCTGGCCGTCGAGTCCGCCCAGCCGTGCGGCGAGCTGCTGCAGCAGGCGATCGGCCGCATCGCGGCCCCAGCGCGCGTTGAACGCGCCGAACTGGTACAGATCGAGCACCAGCACGGCGAGCTGGCGTCCCTCGGGCAGGCGCGCGCCGCGATCGGCCAGCGCCGCCTCCAACGCATCGCGCCGCAGCAATCCGGTAAGTGCATCGCGCTGCGCGTCGACCACGCCGCTGCCGGGCGCCGGCGTGTCTCCGCGCGCGCGTCCGAACAGGCGTTGCGCGGCGAAGGCGCCGCCGAGCAATGCGGCATCGCGCGACAGCCTCCAGACGGGGGCGCGCAGCCAGCGCGCGGCCCAGGCGTCGAGCGCGGCCAGGGCGAGCGCGGCCAGCACGACGGACGCCTGCCGCCCACGCGGCGGCGCGGCGCGCGGGGACGGGGACGGGGACGAAGGCGGCATCGGCATCGAGCGGAACGTACGCGACAAGCGCAACTCTACCGCGCGCGCCGGCGCCGTCAACGTCGCGGGGCGCGCAGCGCGTGCTCGGGCGGGCCGAGCAGCTGTCCGAGCCGCGCGCGCAGGCCGCGTGCGCGCGCGGCGTCGCGAAGCATCGCGCGCCATTCGTGGAACGTCAGGATCAGCGGGTCGTGGGTGTCGATGGGGTGCACCAGGCCGTACACGCAGGGTTCGCGTTCGGGCGCGAAGGTGCCGAATACACGGTCCCAGACGATGAAGATTCCGGCGTAGTTGCGGTCCAGGTAGCCGGTGTTGCGCGCGTGGTGCACGCGGTGGTGCGACGGCGTGTTCATCACCGCTTCGAGCCAGCCGACCTTGCCGACGACCTCGGTGTGGACGAAGAACTGGTAGGCCAGGTTCAGCGCGCCGACGGTGATGACCTGGACCGGGGAGAAACCCAGCCACACCAGCGGCAGGCTGAAGAGCCACACACCGGACAGCGGATAGGTCAGGCTCTGGCGAAACGCGGTCGACAGGTTGAGTCTGGGCGACGAATGGTGGGTCACGTGCGACGCCCACATCCAGCGGATGCGGTGGCTCGCTCGGTGTTGCCAGTAGTACGCCAGGTCCTGGGCGGCGACGAGCAGCGCCAGCGCGCTCCAGCCGGGCGCGAACGTGAACAGCCGGTGGGCGTGAATGCGCTGCATCAGCCACAGCAGCGGCGCGGCGACGAGCAGCGCACCCGCCTGCTGCATCAGCGCCAGGGCCGCGTTCGAGACCACGTCGGCCCGGCTGTAGCTGCGGCTTCCCCGGCGGCGCAGGAACCACGCCTCCAGCGCGATGCAGCCGAGGAACAGCGGCGCCAGGCCGAGCAGAATGTCGTTTTCCATCGCGCTGGACGTCAGAAGGTCTGATGCCGCGCGGCTTCGAGTTCGAGCGCGCGCAGGCAGCGCCGCATGGCCGGGCGCATCTGCGCCAGCAGCAGCGCGGCGACCAGCGGCGCGGCCCACCGCGCACGCGGCGCGAGCGCATAGCGCCAGCGCACCTGGCAACCGTCGGCCAGCGGCGTGAATGTCCAGCAGGCATCGGCGTGGCGCACCAGCAGGCCCAGCGGCGGGGCCAGGTCGCGCAGCATGTAGGCGTGCCAGCCGGGTCCGGGAAGCGGCCGCCGCGCCGATGTGACCCATTCGTCGAAGCCGCCGCCGCGCACCTCGACGCGGCGCAGCCATGCGCCGCGCGGATGGATCGCCCGGATCGGCGGAATCAGGCCGAACCCCGGGAACAGCGCGGGAAAACGCACGGCGTCGAACGTCAGGTCGTACGCCGCGTCGGCGCGGCAGCGCAGCGTCGTGCGCACGATGCAACTGGAAAGCATCCGCCAAGTTTGCGCGTCGCGAGGTGCGTTGTCCAGGGTGCCCGTACGCTTTATAAGCAAATAGGTGATCGTTATGGAATATTGGTGTTTTTCACGTGCTTGTTAGCTGAAAATCTTTCCTGGGTTCAGAATCTGCAGGGGATCCAGAGCGTGCTTGAGCGCACGCATGACCGCGATCGCGTCGTCGCCCGCTTCCTCGCGCAAGAACGCCTGTTTGTGCAAGCCCACGCCGTGCTCTCCGCTGCAGGTTCCACCCAGTGCGAGCGCGCGGCGCACCAGTTGCGCGTTGAGGCGTTCGGCCAGTTCGCGCTCGTCCGCGCGTGCCGGGTCGATCAGGTAGCCGACGTGGAAGTTGCCGTCGCCGACGTGGCCGACGAGGAAGTACGGCACTGCGGCCGCGTCGGCCTCGGCCACCGTGGCATTGATCGATTCGGCCAGGCGCGAGATCGGCACGCAGGCGTCGGTGGTCACGCAGCGGCACCCGGGGCGAGTCTGCAGCGCCGACAGATAGGCGTGGTGCCGCGCCTTCCACAGCCGGCTGCGCTCCTCCGGGGTGTCGGCCCAGGCGAAGTCGGAGCCGCCGTGCTCGCTGGCCAGCGCCTGCACCGCCTCGGCCTGCTCGCGCACTCCGGCCGGCGTGCCGTGGAATTCCATCAGCAGCAGCGGCTGCTCGGGCAGCCCGAGGCGGTCGTGGGCGTTGACCGCGCGCACCGCGTGCACGTCCATCAGTTCGCAGCGCGCGATCGGGATCGCGGCCTGGATCACCGCGATGGTGCAGTCGACCGCCTGCGCCACGCCGGGGAACGAGCACACCGCGGCGGCCACCGCGGCGGGCTGCGCGTGCAGCCGCACGGTGACCTCGGTGACGATTCCCAGCGTGCCCTCGCTGCCGACGAACAGCCGCGTCAGGTCGTAGCCGGCGCTGCTCTTGCGCGCGCGCGTTCCGGTGCGCACGACGCGGCCGTCGGCCAGCACGACGGTCAAGGCGAGCACGTTCTCGCGCATGGTGCCGTAGCGCACGGCGTTGGTGCCGCTGGCGCGCGTGGCGGTCATTCCGCCGAGGGTGGCGTCGGCGCCCGGGTCGATCGGGAAGAACAGCCCGCTGTGGCGCAGCGCCTCGTTGAGTTGCAGCCGGGTGACGCCGGCCTGCACGGTGGCCAGCATGTCGTCGGCGGCGACGTCGAGCACGCGGTTCATGCGCGACAGGTCGAGCGAGATGCCGCCGTGCACCGCCAGCAGATGGCCCTCGAGCGACGAGCCGGCGCCGTAGGCGATGACCGGGACCGCGTGCGCCGCGCACAGCGCCACCGCGTCGGCCACGTCGGCGGTGCCGGCGCAGAACACCACGCCGTC
>JAJZHS010000146.1 GCA_021798395.1 Pseudomonadota bacterium | reverse complement strand
CGCCTTCGCGCCCGCCCACAACCCGCCGTTGAGCCAGCCCGACCCCAGCAGCGGCTCGATCGGCAGCGCGCGCACCGGCACCACGTGCAGCCAGGCCGGAATCGGCGCCTCGGGCTGCGCCACGCGGGCGCGCAAGCGGGCGATGTCGGCGGGGTTCGGCAGCCGCGTCGGGTAGGGGTCGAACCACAGCACTTCGGCGCCGCAGCGGGCGTGGAACCAGCGCACGAATTTGTGCGGGCGCTGCTCGAAGCTGGCCCACGGCACCGGCGAGACGTAGATCAGGCGCATCGCGCGAAGTCCCCCAGCAGCGCCTGCACGATGCGCTCGGCCGCGCGCCCGTCGCCGTAGGGCGAAACGCCGCGCGCCATTTCGCGCCACGCCTGCGCGTCGTCGAGCAGGCGCTGGGCGTGGTCGACGATGCCCTGCGCGTGCGGGCCGACCAGCTTGACCACGCCTTCGGCGACCGCTTCCGGGCGCTCGGTTTCGTCGCGCAGCACGAGCACCGGCTTGCCCAGCGCCGGCGCCTCTTCCTGCACGCCGCCGGAGTCGGTGAGGATCAGGTGCGCGGCGCGCATCGCGGCGACGAAGCGCGCGTAGTCCAGCGGCTCCGACAAAATGAAGTTGGGCAGGTCGGCGAGCGCCTGGTGCACAACGTCGCGCACATTCGGATTCGGGTGCACCGGAAAGAGAAACTGCACGTCGGGGTTGCGCTGCGCCAGCTCGCGCAAGCCGCGGCAGATCTCGCGCAGCGGCGCGCCGAAGTTCTCGCGCCGGTGCGACGTGACCAGCACCAGGCGCCGCGCCGGGTCGACGCCGAGGTCGAGCTCGGCGGCCGACGCCGCGGTCATCAGCAACGCGTCGATCACGGTGTTGCCGGTCAGCACGATGCGCCCGGCGTCGACGCCCTCGCGCAGCAGGTTGTCGCGCGCGCCGGCGGTCGGCGCGAAGTGCCAGCTGGCCAGCCGCGCGGCGAGCACGCGGTTGGCCTCCTCGGGAAACGGGTTGCGCAAGTCGCCGGTGCGCAGCCCGGCCTCGACGTGGCCCAGCGGCACGTTCTGGTAGAAGCAGGCCAGCGCCGCGCTCAGCGCCGTCGTCGTGTCGCCCTGCACCAGCACCAGGTCGGGGCGCTCGGCCTTGAGCACTTCGTCCAGGCCGCACAGCAGGCGCGCGGTCAGCGCGCTCAGCGCCTGGTTCGGCCGCATCACGTCAAGGTCGACGTCGGCGACGATGCCGAAGCCCTGCAGCACCTGGTCGAGCATCGCGCGGTGCTGCGCGGTGGCGAGCACGCGCACCCGCGCCCACGGCTCGGCGCGCAGCGCGAGGATCACCGGCGCCATCTTGATCGCTTCGGGGCGCGTGCCGACCACGCACAGAATGGTCTTGGGCGTCATCGCCATTCCCCTCCGGCGCTTGCGGCGCAGGCCTCGCGCACCCTGGCGAGCCACTGCAAGGCGCGCTGCGCCCAGTCGTGCGCTTGCGCCTGCTCGCGCAACGCGGCGCGCAAGTCATCACGCCCGGCGACAGCCAGCGCCTGCCGCAGGGCGCGCTCCAGCGACGACGGGTCGTCACCGACGTAGACGCCGCGATGACCGACGCACTCGAGCGGGTCGGCGGTCACGACGACCGGCTTCTCGAGCGCGAAATACTCGTAGAGCTTCAGCGGCGACGTCGTGCGCGCGATCTCGCCGAGCCGGAACGGAATCAGGCAGACATCGAAGCCGGCGGCAGCCGCCGGCAGCTGCGCGTAGTCGATCGCGCCGCGGTGATGGACGTTGGCCCGCCGCGACAGGCGCGGCAACGAGCCACCGTAGTCGGCGCCGAAGAAGACGAAGTCGACGTCGGGCATGCGCGCGGCGATGGCGTCGATCGCCTCGAACCAGAGCCACGGCGCGATCGCGCCGAAGTAGCCGACGACGCGCCGGCGCGCGCTTCCACCCGCCTCGCCAGCTTCGCCCGCCTCGCGCGTCGCACCGGCGGCGCGGTAATGCGCGACGTCGACCCCGTTCGGCACGTAGGCGCAGGCGCGGGCGCCGCGCGCGGCCAGCGCCTGCGCGTGCAGCGTGCGCGCCGACGAGACGATGAGGTCGGCGCCGCCGCCGAACGCGGCACGGCGCAGTTCGCGCAAGCGGGCAGCCTGGCGCGCGCCGCCGCAGATCGCCGGATCGATGCAATCGATGTAGGCGTAGGCCACCGCGCCGCGGCGCCGCGCCGCGATGAGGTCGTCGGCGCTGGCGTGCAGCGACGTGCTGTAGAAGCAGCGCACCGCACCGGGCAAGGTGTCGACGGCAGCGTCGCTGCACAACCAGACGCGGGGTTCGACTTCGCGCAGTCCGGCGACTTCGCCGCCTGAGGTCCGGTAGACGACGAGGCAGCCGAGCCGGGCCAGTGCACGCGCCATGTGGTGCGGGCGCTGCGGCTGCGCCATGAACCAGTCCAGATGCGGCTCGAAGATCACCAGCGGCGCGCGCGCCGTCGGCAACACCGTGGCGGCGAACGCCGCGAAGCCGATTTCGCCGGGGCCCGCCGTGCGCGTCACGCGCCGTCGGCGCAGGCCGCGGACGAACGCGTGGCGGCAACCGTGCAAGTGTTCGCGCAGCGCGGCGGGAAGGCGCCAGAACGCGCCGCGCACGCCGCGCTCAAGCCACTGGGTCGGCCACGACATCGGGCGTCTCCGAACAGCTGCGGATCAAGCGCAGATAGGCAGCGTAGGCCTGGCGGGGATCGAGCGCCTGCAACTCGGCCGCGGACAGGTCGGGGCGTTCGCCGGCATGCGCCACGCGCAGCATCGCCTGCGCCAGCTCGTGCTCGAAGCGCGGCGTCGAGCGCAGCGCTTCGAAGCCGCCGCGAAAGGTGCGATAGTCGTAATCGGGCGCCACCAGCGCGACGCCGCGGCGCCCGTGCATCTCGCCGATCCAGCCGAGCGCCGGGGCAACGACCGGCAGGTTCGCGACGATCGCCTCGGCGATCGCCAGGCTGAAGCCTTCGAAGAAGCTCGCGGTGACGAAGGCGTCGGACAGTTCGAGCCAGTCGCGCATCGGCGACACCGCACCCAGATAGCGCACCCGAGAGTCCAGATCGTGCTCGGCGATCGCTTCGTGCAACTGCGCGAGCAGTTCGCGCTCGTAGCACGGGCCGACGATCAGCAAATGCGCGCTCGGCATCTCGCGCACGACTTGCGCGAAGGCGCGTATCGTCGCCAGATGGTTTTTCTGGTGGTTGATCGCGCCGACGTCAAGGAAGACGTAGGCGTCGTTCGGCACCGCGTGGCGCGCTCGCAATTCGTCTCGTCGAGCGCGCAGCCGCGCGCCGTGCAGCGTCTGCACCGCGACTGCGTTGTGGACCACGTCGCAGCGCCGGGGGTCGACGCCCAGCCGGGCCACGCTGTAGTCCTTCACGTGCTGCGACACCGCGATGAAGCGCCAGGTCAGCCTCGCGGCGCGCGCGAAGCGCTCGCGCTCGGCGCTGCCGAACCATAGATAGAGGTTGTGGATCACCTGGACGAACGGGATGCCGAGCGCGTGGCACTCGTCGACGCCGCGCAACGCGTAGTGTCCGAACACGACCCGCGGCGCCGCCTGGCGCAGCAGTTCACGGTACTCGCCGGGATCGAAGGCGCGGCAGACGACCCGGCAGCCGGACGCCCGTGCGCGTTCGGCTGCCGCGCCCGTGGTCCCGTGCACCAGCAGCAGCACGCTCCAGCCGGCCTGCATGACCTGCTCGTTGATGTCGAGCACGACGTTCTCGAGACCGCCGGCCTCGAAGTTCTCGACTTGCACCAGCACGTCGCAGCGCGGCACCTCACCCGGCACCGGCCAGGTGGGCGAACGCCGGTCGCCGAAGAACGCAACGATGCGTTCGGTGCCGCGGTCGCGCGTCTGCCGCAGCTTCGCGTAGACCTTCAGATTGCGCCGCGCCATCGCCAGCCGCTGCGCCTCTGCGGGCAGACGCGCGTCGAGCAGCGCGTCGAGCCCGACGCACTCGAGGCCGAGGCGAGCGAAGTCACCGATGCGCGGTGAATCGACGATCGGCACGATTCCGGCGGTGATGTACTCGACGAGCTTGGTCGGACACGCCACGCGGTTGACGATGCCGTCGTCGCGCAGCACGAAGCCGTAATGGCATTCGTCGTAGAGATCGATCAACGCTTCCTGCGGCTTCGATCCGACGACGACGCGCGCGGCGACGTGCGGCGCCAGCTGCGCGCGCAACGCGTCCGGGTCGGGGCAGTAGACGCGGTGCTCGACCAGCCCGACGGTGCGCTCGATCGCCTCGAGCATTTTCGGGATTTGCTGCCACCGCTGCAGCCCACCGGCGTAGACGACGACTGGGCGCCCGGCCGGGCGCTCGACGACGCGCGGCGTGAAAGCCGGGAACACCGGGCAGACGACGAACTCGGCGACCGCGTCGCGGCGCAGCTTGTCCTGGAAATATTCCTGCATCGCCCGGGTGACGACGATCAGCAGCCCGGCGTGTCGAGCCGCGCGGAACTCCTCCCGCTCGTGCAGCACCGCGTCGTGAAACGAGTCGTGCAAACGGAATTCCTCGGCGACGGCGCCGTGCAGGTCGACGGCCTTGCGCAGCCACGGGGTGTGCAGCAGCCAGCCGCAGCGGTGTTCGCGCATGCGCAGCACGCTGTGGAAGTAGACGTTGCGGCAGCGCAGCGCGGAGAGCACCGCGAGCACGCCGACCACGAGCCGACGCGTTCGGCTCCCGGCCATGCGCAGGACCAGCACGCGCGGCTCGGGAAGGTCGTACCAGTGCGCCCGCCCAGGCAGCGCTGCGCTGTCGACGTAGATGCGCCAACGGTCGCTGAACAGCCCGTCGATGTAGCGAATGCGCTGAAAGTATCCGTCGTTCTCGCGCTCCGGGTAGCAGTAGCCTCCGAAGAACACGATGCCGCGCAGCCGGCGCGCGGCATTCCAGCCGCGGCGCACGAACCCGAACAGGCGCGCACCGGCGTCGCGCGGCCCGGCGAACGTCGCGCGGCGTGGCAGCGCCGGTGCGCTGCACGCCGCGTCGATGCGCTCGACCCTGGCCAGCAGCGACTGCGCCAGCGTGTCGAGGTCGTCGAGCAGCGCCGCCAGGGCGTTGGCGTCGGCTTCGGGCTCCGCCAGCAGGCGCTTGGCGCGCCGGCGCAAGTCCAGCCACCGCGCGCCCAAGCTGTCGTCGCAAGCGAGATGCAGCGCCCGCGCCAGCCGCGCCGGCCATGCCTGGGGCGCCGCGGCGCTGCTGCGCCGATCGATGGCGTCGAGATAGGCGGTGATCGCGCCCTCGTGCAGCGCCAGGAACGGCCGCTGCAGAGCCCGCTGCGCCGGTGCGGCGCGCAGCGCGAACGCGAGATCCGCCGCGAACGAGACCAGCGGCTTGTCGGCTCGCTGCCGCCAGCGCATCCGGTGCTTCGCTTCGAGGTAGGCGCGGTTCTTCGCCGCCAGCGCATTGAAACGTTCGTAGGGCAGCGCGCAGAACGAGCCTGAGCCCCAATGATGAATGTAGACGTCGCGCGCCAGCACAATGCGCTTGCCGGCGGCGTGCGCGCGCAGGCCATAGTCGTCGTCCTCGTAGCCGCCGGGGAAGAAGGCCTCGTCGAGCAGGCCGACGTCGTCGAGCACTTCGCGGCGGAGCACGACGCAGAAGAAGGTCACGTCGCATTCGACTGCGTGTCCGTGCCATGCGGCGGCCCGGCGCCGCGCGAAATCGGCCACGCGGGCCAGCGCCAGCGGCTTGACGCGTTCGCTCTGCGCGTCCAGGCAGCACGCGGCGTCGAGTTCGTAGTCGATCGGCACCGCCTGTTCACTGTCGGCGCGATGGGTGACCGCGCTGACGAGGTCGCCGTCGATCTGCAGCAGGCGATCGAGCCAGCCGTCGCTGACCAGCACGTCGCTGTTGAGCAGGCAGACGTGGGTGATCGACGGGTCCGCCAGAAAGCGGCGGATGCCGACGTTGTTGCCGGCAGCGTAGCCGACGTTGTTCGGCATTTCGACGTAATGCCAGCGGAGATCGGCCATGTGCGCGGCCATCGCCGACGCGATGAGGTCGCGCTCGTCGGGTCGCGAGGCGTTGTCGACCAGGATCAGTTCGTAATCGAGTGTGGTGGCGGCCTGGCGCACGCTGGCGAGCGCCGTGCGCACCATTTCGTGCGCGTTGTACGAAACCATCACAATTCCGACCCGTGGCCGTTGAACCGTCGGTTTTGGGTCGTTAATGTCGACCATTATGCGGCTCCATTTGCATATCCCATTGATCAAGCAATTGGGCAGCCGCACGCGCAGCGCGGGCTTCACCCAACGTTGAAGAAATGTTGGACTGAAGCTCGAAGAAATAGTTCCCGCACCGTCGAGCGAACGCCCGATGGAGATCGTATTCAGCAGGGTATTAGCCCCGGCGAGCCCGCCGGGTTTGCCGCGCGTTATTTAACGCGCTGGCACGTTAACGCGCCCGCGCGCAAGCGTCGGCGCGATGGATCAGCCCAGCGCCTCGATGGCGGCCAGCGTCCACTCGCCGCCGGCGACCGGGCGCACCAG
>JAJZHS010000145.1 GCA_021798395.1 Pseudomonadota bacterium | reverse complement strand
GTCGGCCACCACCTGCACACCGTCGGCCAGGAACGCGGGACGGTCACCGGGCGGCCGCGCCGTTGCGGCTGGCTCGACGCGGCGGCGCTCAAGCGCGCCAACATCATCAACGCCACGACAGGCCAATGCATCACCAAGCTCGATGTACTGGACGGGCTCGCGGAAATCCGCGTCTGCGTCGGCTACACGCTCGACGGTCGCGACATCGACATCCTGCCGCTCGACGGCGACGATATCGGGCGCTGCGTACCGCGCTACGAATGCCTGCCGGGATGGAGCGACAGCACCGCGGGCCTGACGCGCTGGGCGCAGTTGCCCGCCGCTGCGCGTCGCTACCTGGAGCGCATCGCCGAACTGAGCGGAACCCCGATCGCGATGGTCTCGACCGGACCCGACCGCGCGCATACGATCGTGCTGCAGAACCCGTTCGAAGGCTGATGCGGGGCGGTCGACCGGACAGCCGCAGACTAGACAACGAGAAACTCCATGCTCAGCGAAGACGGCAAACATATGTACGTGTCGTGGGACGAATACCACGCACTGATCGAAAAGCTCGCGCTGAAGATCTATAAGTCCGGCTGGGATTTCGACCAGATCCTGTGCCTGGCGCGCGGTGGAACGCGCCCCGGCGACATCCTGTCGCGCGTGTTCGACAAGCCGCTGGCGATCATGTCGACCAGTTCGTACCGCGAGAACGCCGGCACGCGCCAGGGCAGGCTCGACATCGCCCACTACATCACCATGCCGCGCGGCGAACTCGAGGGTCGCGTGCTGCTGGTCGACGATCTGGCCGATTCGGGCGAAACGCTCAAGGCGGTCGGCGACCGCCTGCGCGCCAGTGCGCTGGACATCCGCGAAATGCGCAGCGCCGTGCTGTGGGTCAAGGGAATCTCGACGGTCCTGCCCGACTACTACGTCGAAATGCTTCCTTCGAGCCCGTGGATCCACCAGCCGTTCGAGGAGTACGACTCGCTGCGACCGGCGCGGCTCGCCGAACGCTGGAAAATCTGACGCAGCGCAAGGGGCTCGGTCACGCGTCGAACAGCAGCGCGCGCGCGGTCAGCACGAGCACCGGGCCGAGGATCAGCCCGAGCATGCCGAAGACCTCGACGCCGCCGAAGATCGCCAGCAGCACGAGCAGGAACGGCGCGTGGCTGGCGGCCCCGGTCAGCTTGGGCTTGACCAGGATGTCGCCCGACAGGGTGATCACATGGCCGACTCCCAGCACGACCAGGCCCGCCGCGAGGTGGCCCTGGCTGCCGAGCAGCGCCGCGGCCAGCACCATGGCCACTCCGGTGCCGCCCGGCAGCACCGACAGCATGCCCAGCGCAATGCTCCAGGCGAAAGCACCGCGCAATCCCGCCAGAGCAAACAGCGGCAGGCTGAGCACGCCATCCCATGCCGCCAGCCCGGCCATGCCGACGATCACCGCCTGAGTCGAATGCAGCACGTGGTGTTCGATGCGCAGCGCCAGCGCGGGCGAGACCACCCGGCGCAGGCTGTGCTGCATGGCCTGGGCGATGCCGCGGTGCGCGGCCAGAACGCCCCATAGCACGGCCAGTCCGAGCGCAGCGTGGACGACGAGCGTCAGCACGTGCGCGCCGACAGCGCGTACCGCGCCGACGTGCGCCGCCAGCAGCGCCTGCGGGCGGTTGGCCGCCAGCCACGCGCGCACGGCGTCCTGGTGCGCGGACAGCAGCGGACCGATCCACGGCGCGTGCATCGCCGCCTGCAGCCAGTCGTCCGGATTGACGCTGGCGGCGCGCAGCGCCGGCAGCGCCGGCGCCAGCAGCACGTACATGGCCACCAGCGGCAGCACGGCGGCGGCCGTCCACAGCGCCGTCAGCACCGACGCGGCGGCCCAAGCCGGCATGCGGCGCTCGAGCCGAAGCTGCAGCGGCAGGCTGGCGGCCGCCAGCGCCAGCGCGGCCACGATCGGCACGGCAAAGGGAACCAGCGGCAGCGCGCCCAGCGCGACGAGCAGCGCAAGGATCCAGGGGTCGAGTCGGCGGGGCAAGTTCGGCAGGCGGCAATCGGATCGGTGCACGATGGTAGCGCCGGCGCGCCGCGCGCAGGCCCGCGACCTGCCTATACTGGGCATGCGCATTGCCCGCATGCCGCCCGCACATTGCAAGGAGCGACCGATGTTTCCCGAATACCGCGATTTGATCTCGAAGCTGAAAACCGCCGACGCGCATTTCGCGCGCCTTTTCAACCACCACAACGCGCTCGATCAGCGCATCAAGAACATCGAGGACGGCGTCGAGGCGGCCAACGCGTTGGCGGTCGAGAACCTGAAGAAGGAAAAGCTGCGCGTCAAGGACGAGCTCTACCAGCTGCTGCGCAAGGCGGCGGCGTAGCGCGCGCTCAACTGCCGCGGCGTTCGGACAGCCGCATCCAGTTGCGCAGGGCGACGACCGCCGCCCAGACGTTGACCGCCGAGCCTGGGATCCACAACATCAGGCCGCCGAGGTGTTGGTCGGTCATCGCGTCGATGCCGGAGATCGCGCGCCCGCACAACGCGTAGATCGGGTACCAGTCGACGCTGCTCAGCGCCAGGTAGGCGCCGATGGCCATCTGCGGAATCATCCCCAGCAGCGGCAGGAACACGCGCAGGCCGGGGCGCAGGTGCGCCGGGGGCCGCGCGCGGGGGTCGAGCACCAGCCACCAGAACAGCAATCCGTCGACCACCATGGTCCAGTTCATGAACTGGTACAGGTTGGTGTTGAGCATCACGCCGACGTGCACCGGCGGCACCAGCCAGAACACCACCAGGCCGCCGAACAGCAGCGCGGCGACGAACGGATGCAGCAGGAAGTCGATCGACCAGCGCAGCGGTTTCCAGGCGGCCAGCGGCCGCAGCCAGGCATGGCGCCAGCGCGCCGGAATCCCCGCGCGCCAGGTCGGGCCCGGCCACGCCGCCATGACCAGCAGCGGCGCCAGATCATGCAGCGCCAGCTGCTGCAGCATGTGCACGAAGAACTCGTGCTCGGCGACGTAGTCCCATTGCGTCTGCAGCGCCTGCCAGCACAGCACCCAGCCGAGCCAAAACCACATCTGGCGGCCCCACGGCACGCGGCGCCGCCGGCTGCCGTGCAGGTACAGCAGCGCGCCGCCGAGCAGGAACGCCCCCATCGACCACGACGGGTACCAGGGTTGCAGCCAGTGCAGGAGGGCGGACATCGGGCGGCGCGGCAAAAGCGTCAAGCATAGTGCGTGCCCGCGAAGCACGCCGTTTGACCTGACGCAGGGTGTCGGCGCGCGCTTGAGGCTTCAATAGCGCCTGGGCCCGCCTGGGCCTGCGATCAGCACAGGAGCCACCACGATGTCATCGACGTTGCACTCGAGTTGCGACTACTGCGACGCCCATGCAGAGGCCATCGCGCGCGGCAGCCTCCGCGTCCTGCCGCCGGTGTTCCGCCATTTCGGCCGGCTGCAGCATTTCCACGGCCAGGTCAGCACCGTTCAGTGTTTCGAGGACAACAGTCTGGTGCGCGCCGCGCTCGAGACCGCGGGCATGGCCCGCGTGCTGGTCGTCGACGGCGGCGGCTCGATGCGCCACGCGCTGCTCGGCGGCAACCTCGCCGCGCTGGCGGCGCGCAACGGCTGGGCCGGGGTGGTGATCGACGGCTGCGTGCGCGACCTGACGGAAATCTGCGCCGCGCCCATCGGCGTGCGCGCGCTGGCGTCGATGCCGATGCCACCGCGCAAGCTCGGCGCCGGCCAGCGCGACGTCGCGGTGCGGGTGCAGGGGGTGGCCGTGCGCCCCGGCGACTGGCTGTACGCCGACGCCGACGGCATCATCGTCAGCGACGCGGCGCTGCACGACGCCTGAGCGCGCGCCCCCGGGGTCAAAGCCCGGCGCGGATCAAGCCGACCGCCAGGCCTTCGATGGCGAAGGTCTGCCCCGGCTGAACGACGATCGGCGCGTAATCGGGATTTTCAGGCAGCAGTTCGATGCGCCCGCCCTGGTGCCGCAGCCGCTTGACGGTGACGTCGTCGTCGATGCGCGCGACGACGATCTGCCCGCTGCGCGCGTCGCGGGTCTGCCTGACCGCGAGCAGGTCGCCGTCGAGGATGCCGACTCCGAGCATGCTCATGCCGCGCACGCGCAGCAGGTAATCGGGGCGCGCGCTGAACAGTTCGGGATCGAACTGCAGCGTGGTTTCGACGTGTTCCTGGGCCAGGATCGGGCTGCCCGCGGCGACGCGGCCGATCAGCGGAAGCATCAATTGCTCCATGCCCGGAAGCGCGCGCGCCGGCGCCGGACGCACGCTGCCGCGTGCCTGACTGGTCAGGCGAATGCCGCGCGACGCCCCGGGCGTGAGTTCGATCATGCCCTTGCGCGCGAGCGCCTGCAGATGATCCTCGGCCGCGTTGGCCGAGCGGAAACCCAGTTCGGCGGCGATTTCGGCGCGGGTCGGCGGATAGCCGCTGCGGGCAATCGCCTTGGCCAGCAGATTCAGGATTTCGCTCTGGCGCGCGGTAAGCTTGACGTCGGGCATGGTTCGGGCTCCTGGGTGGCGTGCATGCGATCGACCGCGGCCGTGTCCCAGCCTGGGTCCGTGTTCGTCGCATGCGTTTCCACGAACTGTCATTTTATCCAGTCACTTGCACCGTGCCAACCCAACGCCCCAAGATCCTGGTCCTGGCCACCGGCGGCACCATCGCCGGCGTGGCCACCGCAGCCGCGACCGACGCCGGCTACCGTGCCGGAGTGCTCGATGTCGCCAGCCTGCTGGCATCGGTCCCGGGAATCGAGGACCTTGCCGAGCTCAGCAGCGCGCAGCCGTGCAACATCGACAGCAAGGACCTCGACCCGGCGCTGTGGACCGAACTGGCGCTGCGCGTGCGGCGCTGGCGCGACGACGGCGGCGCCGGCTGTGTGATCTGCCACGGCACCGACTCCCTGGAGGAGACCGCGTACGCGCTGCACTGCCTGCTTCCGCCCGGCCCCCCGGTGGTGCTCACCGCGGCCATGCTGCCGGCCACCGCGCTGTCGGCCGACGGGCCGCGCAACCTCTACGACGCGGTCCGGGTCGCGATCGACGCGCACGCCGCCGGGCGTGGCGTGCTGTGCGTGCTGCACGGCACGGTGCACGGCGCCCGCGACGTCAGCAAAGTCCACGCGCCGCGGGTCGACGCCTTCGACTCGGGGCCGCGCGGACCGCTGGGACTGGCCGGCGGCGACGGCGTGCGCTTCACGCGCGTCGACCCGCGCGCGGTCACGGTGCCGCTGGCGACGCCGACGCGTTGGCCGCGGGTCGAACTGGTGTGCAGCCACGCCGGCGCCGACGGCGCGGTGGTGCGTGCGCTGCTGGTGCTGCAGCAGGCCGGGGAGCTGTGCCCGCCGCTGGCCGGTCTGGTCGCCGTCGGCACGGGCGGCGGCACCGTGCACGCGGCCCTGCAAGACGCGCTGGACGATGCCGTTGCGGCCGGAGTGCGGGTGCTGGTGGCACCGCGCCACGGCGTCATCGACGGCGGCCCCTACGACGGGCTGAACGCGGTCAAGCTGCGGGTGCGGCTGCTGCTCGAACTGGCGCAGGCGGCGTCGCCGCATTAGCCAGCGACGTCTTCCGCGGCGTCGCGGCGGCGCGCGCGCGAGGGTGCGGCGCGATGTCTTTTATCATCGCGTTTTGCGCCTGGAGGATTTATGCGCCTGCTTGGTAACGCGTTGACCTTTGACGACGTCCTGCTCGTCCCCGCCCACTCCCAAGTCCTGCCCAAAGACACCAGCCTGGCCACGCAGCTCACGCGCCGCGTGCGGTTGAACATTCCGCTGGTGTCGGCGGCGATGGACACCGTCACCGAGTCGCGGCTGGCGATCGCGATGGCCCAGGAAGGCGGCATCGGCATCATCCACAAGAACCTGTCGCCGAAAGCGCAGGCCACCGAGGTGGCTCGCGTCAAGCGCTTCGAGTCCGGGGTGCTGAAGGACCCGATCACCATCTCGCCCGGGGTGCGGGTCGCCGACGTGCTCGCGCTGTCACGCCAGCACGGCATTTCGGGCTTCCCGGTGATCGAGCACGGCAAGGTCGTCGGCATCGTGACCAACCGCGACTTGCGCTTCGAGTCTCGGCTCGACATTCCGGTGCGCGACATCATGACCCCGCGCGATCGCCTGGTCACGGTGCGCGAGGGCGCCACGCCCGACGAAGCCAAGGCGCTCATGCACCACCACCGCCTCGAGCGCGTGCTGGTGGTCAACGACGACTTCGAGCTGCGCGGCCTGATGACCGTGAAGGACATCCTCAAGGCCACCGAGCGACCCTACGCCGCGCGCGACCCGCAGGGCAAGCTGCGCGTGGGCGCCGCGGTCGGCGTCGGCGAGGGAACCGAGGAGCGCGTCGAACTGCTGGTGCGCGCCGGTGTCGACGTCATCGTCGTCGACACCGCGCACGGCCACAGCCAGGGGGTGCTCGATCGCGTGCGCTGGGTCAAGGACAACTTCCCCGCGGTCGACGTCATCGGCGGCAACATCGCCACCGGCGAGGCCGCGCGCGCCCTGGCCGAGGCCGGCGCCGACGGCGTC
>JAJZHS010000144.1 GCA_021798395.1 Pseudomonadota bacterium | reverse complement strand
GAAGTGGCCGGCGCCGGCCAGTGCGAAATCGGCACCAAGTTCTCGACCCTGGTGCAGCGCGCCGACTGGACGCAGGTGCTGAAGTACGTCGTGCACAACGTCGCGCACAGCTACGGCAAGACCGCGACCTTCATGCCCAAGCCAGTGGTCGGCGACAACGGCAGCGGCATGCACGTGCACCAGTCGATCTGGAAGGACGGCAAGAACCTGTTCGCCGGCAACGGCTACGCCGGGCTGTCCGAGTTCGCGCTGTACTACATCGGCGGCATCATCAAGCACGCGCGCGCGCTCAACGCCATCACCAACCCGGGAACCAACAGCTACAAGCGCCTGGTCCCGGGCTTCGAAGCGCCGGTCAAGCTCGCGTACTCGGCGCGCAACCGTTCGGCGTCGATCCGCGTGCCGTACGTCGCCAGCGACAAGGCCCGCCGCATCGAGGTGCGCTTCCCCGACCCGACCTGCAACCCGTATCTGGCGTTCTCGGCGCTGATGATGGCCGGCCTCGACGGGGTCGAGAACAAGATCCATCCGGGCGAAGCCGCGAGCAAGAACCTGTACGACCTGCCGCCGGAAGAAGACGCGAAGATCCCGACCGTGTGCTCGAGCCTGGAGCAGGCTCTGGAGTACCTGGACGGCGATCGCGCGTTCCTGACCAAGGGCGGGGTGTTCACCGACGCCTTCCTCGACGCCTACATCGCGTTGAAGATGGAGGAGGTCACGCGCTTCCGCATGACCACCCACCCGGTCGAATTCGACATGTACTACTCGCTGTAATCCGCCGGTTCCGGTCATGCGTGGTCCTTGCGCACGGCCGGCCGTCGCGATCCGGGGGGACGGCTTGCCGTCCCCCCGGCGTTTGTGGGGTGCGCGGCCGTACACTCGACGTCCATCGCCTTTCGCTTCCAGTCCAACGATGCGCCGCTTCCCCGTTTCGACCTGCGCCGTGGTGCTGGCCTTGCTGGCACCGCTGCCGCGGGCGCATGCCCAGATCGACCCGAACAGGGTCTACCGCTGCCCCGATAATTCGTACACCAACATGCTCAGCGTGGTGCACGAGAAGCATTGCCAGCCTGTCGACAACGCCAACATCAGCATCGTCGCGCCGGACACGCCGCGGCGCCCGCTGCCGCCGCGCGCGGCCTCGGGCGGCGCGCGAGTCGGCGGTCACGAGCAGAGCCAGCGCGATGCCGAGGCACGCAGGCTGCTCGAGGGCGAACTGCAGGTGCAGCAGTCGCGCCTGGCCGAGCAGCTCAAGTCCTACAACAACGGCCAGCCCGAGCGGCTGGGCAATGAGCGCAACTACCAGACTTACCTCAACCGGGTCGCCGCCATGAAGCGCGACATCGACCTCACGCAGGCCAACATCGCCGCGCTGCAGAGCCAGCTGGCCCGCTATGCCCCCTAGCCGCGCGGGCGACGGCGCGCCCGCGGCGTCGGCGCTCGATTGGCTGGCGACGATGGTCGCGCTGGTCGACGCGCGCGGCTGCGTGCGGCATGCCAATCCGGCGCTGGAGGCCGGCCTGGGCCTGTCGCAGCGCCAGTTGCTCGGGCACGACCTCGGTCAGTGGCTGGCGCGCCCGGGGCCGTGGCACGAGGCGCTGCGCCAGGTCGGCGCCGATGAATTCAGCAACACACGCTTCGACAGCGCGCTGCGCGTACGCGGCGCGGGCGACGCGCCGCCGCTGCAGGTCATCGTCGCGCGCACGGAAGATCCCGATCTGCTGATCGTCGAGCTGCTCGAGATCGGCCAGCAGACGCGGCAGGAACGCGAAGAGCATCTCCTGCACCAGGCGCAAGCGAACAAGGACCTGATCCGCAACCTGGCGCACGAGATCAAGAATCCGCTGGGCGGAATTCGCGGCGCCGCGCAACTGCTGCAGATGGAGCTCGACAGCCGCGAGCTGCAGGAATACACGCGGGTCATCATCCACGAGGTCGACCGTCTGCAGACGCTGGTCGATCGCCTGCTGGCGCCGCACCGCAGGCCGCACGTGGTCGGCGACGTCAACATCCACGAAGTCCTCGAGCGCGTGCGCTCGGTGATCCTGGCAGAATTTCCGAAGGGGCTCGTCGTCGTGCGCGATTACGACGCCAGCCTGCCGGAGTTGCGCGGCGACCGCGAGCAGCTGATCCAGGCGATCCTCAACGTCGCGCACAATGCCGCGCTGGCCCTGGACAAGCGCCGCGCCGCCGGCGACGCGCGCATCGTGTTCACCACGCGGGTTGCGCGCCAGGTCACGCTGGTCAAGCACCGTCACAAGTTGGCACTGGTCTTGCATATCACGGACAACGGCCCCGGGGTTCCGGAACAGATCAAGGACAGGATGTTCTTTCCGCTGGTCTCGGGGCGCGACGGCGGCAGCGGCCTGGGACTGACCCTGGCGCAGACCTTCATCCAACAGCACCAGGGGACGATCGAGTGCGAGAGCCAGCCCGGATTGACCGATTTCCGCATCCTGCTGCCGCTGTCCTGACGCGGGGGGCACGGCGGTGAAGCCGATCTGGGTGGTCGACGACGATCAGTCGATCCGCTTCGTGCTCGGCAAGGCGCTGGAACGGGCCGGGCTTCCGGTCAGGCTGTTCGCCAACGCCCGCGACGTGCAGACGGAGCTGGTCCGCGAGCAGCCCCAGGTCCTGGTTTCCGACATCCGCATGCCCGGCGGCAGCGGCATCGAACTGTTGCAGGAAGTCAAGCGCGCCCACCCGACGCTTCCCGTCATCATCATGACCGCGTATTCGGATCTGGACAGCGCGGTGGCCGCGTTCCAGAGCGGAGCGTTCGAATACCTGAGCAAGCCCTTCGACCTCGACAAGGCGGTCGACCTGATCCAGCGCGCGGTCGACGAAAGCCTGCGCGAGCAGGACGGCGAGGAGGCGCGCACGGAGACCCCGGAACTGCTCGGCCAGGCGCCGGCGATGCAGGACGTGTTCCGCGCCATCGGCCGTCTGTCGCCGTCGCAGGTCACGGTGCTGATCACCGGCGAGTCGGGAACCGGCAAGGAACTGGTGGCGCGCGCGTTGCACCGGCACAGCCCGCGCGCGGCCGGCCCTTTCGTGGCGATCAACACCGCGGCGATTCCGCGCGACCTGCTCGAGAGCGAGCTGTTCGGCCACGAGCGCGGGGCTTTCACCGGCGCGCAGACGGCGCGGCGTGGTCGGTTCGAGCAGGCCGAGGGCGGCACGCTGTTCCTCGATGAGATCGGCGACATGCCCTACGAACTGCAGACCCGGCTGTTGCGCGTTTTATCCGACGGGCACTTCTACCGCGTCGGCGGGCATCAACCGATCCGCGCCCACGTGCGGGTGATCGCGGCGACCCACCAGAACCTGGAGCACAGGGTTCGCGAAGGGCAGTTCCGCGAGGATCTGTTCCACCGCCTGAACGTGATCCGCCTGCGCCTTCCTGCGCTGCGCGAGCGGCGCGAGGACATTACCCTGCTGGTGCGCCACTTCCTGCGCAAGAGCGCGCGCGATCTCGGCGTCGAGACCAAGCGGCTGTCGGATGCTGCGCTGGCCGTCGTGCACGGCTATGCGTTCCCGGGCAACGTTCGCGAACTCGAAAACCTCTGCCATTGGCTCACGGTGATGGCTCCGGGATTGACGGTCGACGTCGACGACCTGCCGCCCGAGCTTCGCCAGCGAGGTGCGTCGGAGGTGGTCGCGCCGGCTGGGGTCGAGGCCGCGCCGGCTGGGGTCGAGGCCGCGGCGGCTGGGGTCGAGGCCGCGGCGGGCGCCCGGGCGGCGGTGTCACCGCCAGACGCCGACGGCTGGGAACAGCAGCTCGCGCGCGACGCGCGCGCGCTGCTGCGCGCCGACCAGCCCGACGTGATGCAAGGCCTCGCCGAGCGCTTCGAGCGCGTCGTGATCCAGGCCGCGCTCGAGCACACCCACGGCAGGCGCATCGAGGCCGCGCTGCGGCTGGGCATAGGCCGCAACACCATCACGCGCAAGATCCAGGACCTCGGCCTGGACGATTGATGCCCGCGCTCAGCGCGGCGCCCACTCCAGTTCGGCCACCACCGGGGCGTGGTCGCTGGGGCGTTCGTTGCGCCGCGGCGCCTTGTCGACGCGGCAGCCGCGCAACCTGGGCAGCAGCGCGCGGCCGACCAGCACGTGGTCGATGCGCAGGCCCTGGTTGCGGCGAAACGCCAGGTTGCGGTAATCCCACCAGCTCCAGGTCTTCGGCGGCTGCTCGAACTGGCGGAACGCGTCGACCAGGCCGAGCTCGAGCAGGGCGCGGAAGTGCGCGCGTTCGGCGTCGGTGCAGTGAATGGTGCCGCGCAGGCCTTCGGGGTCGAACACGTCGCGATCTTCGGGTGCGATGTTGAAGTCGCCGAGCAGCACCAGGTCGGGGTGCCGCACCAGTTCCGCGCGCAGCCACGCGGCAAGCGCGTCGAGCCAACGCATCTTGTAGGCGAACTTGTCGCTGTCGGGAGCCTGGCCGTTGGGGAAATACGCGCAGACGACGCGCAGGCCGTCTACGGTCGCAGTGATCACGCGCGCCAGAGGGTCGTCGAAGCCGGGGATGTTGCGCACGGCGTCGGTCGCGGCATTGCGGCTCAGCAGCGCCACGCCGTTGTACTTCGGCTGGCCGAAGCACGCAGCCTTCCAGCCCGCCTGCGCCAGCGCGTCGTGCGGGAACTTGGAGTCGACCAGCTTGGTTTCCTGCAGCGCGACGACTGCGGGCTGCTCGGCCTGCAGCCAGTCGAGCAACTGCGGAAGCCGAACGGCGAGCGAATTGACGTTCCAGGTGGCGATTTTCATCGATGGGGCCCGTTCGGATGACGCCGCTATTGTCGCGCCTCGCGAGCGCGGTCAGAGCGCGGTCGGACAGTCATCGTCTTGATCCGCTTGCCAAGTCGCCCTCAAGCTGGGAGAATTGCCGAGAAGCACGATCGTTCGTTTCATTTCGTGCCATTGAATGCCATTGAAGGGTGAACCCCGCTTCCGAGGAGACAGACACGATGAACCCGTTGCACGCCGTTCGCCGTCTCGCGCTGCCGTTCGCGCTCGCGCTTCCCGCCACGGCCGCGCAGGCGCTTCCCGCCACGGCCGCGCAGGCGCTGCAGATCCACGGCGTGGCGGTGCCCGCGACGGTCTCGCTCGGCGGGCACCAGTTGCTGCTCAACGGAGTCGGAACCCGCTACTTCCTGGTGTTCAAGGTCTACGTGGCCGAGCTTTACCTGCCGCAACGAACGGCCCAGGCAAGCGCCGCGCTGCACATGCCGGGGCCGAAGATGCTGCGTCTGGTCATGCTGCGCGACGTCAGCGGATCCGAACTCGGCACCAAGCTGACCCACGACATCCAGGCCAACCTCAGCACCGACGAGTTCAACGGCATGATCGACGGACTCGCACGCATGGGCCAGCTCTTCGCCCAGCACAAGGAACTGCACAGCGGAGACGTGATCGAACTCGCCGACCTTCCCGGCCAGGGCATGACGGTGGCGATCGACGGCCAGAGCACCGGCGCGCCTTATTCGGAACCGGGCTTCTTCGACAACATGCTCAAGGTCTGGCTCGGCGATCACCCGGCGGCGCAGCGCCTCAAACAGGCACTGCTTGGCGACGCCAAGGCCAGCGACTAGGGCGGCGCCGCGCGATGGACAGGCTGTCGATACGCGCCCGCCTGGCGCTTGCATTCAGTGTGTTGCTGGTGCTGCTCGGGCTGATCGCCGGGCTCGGCGGCGTGCAGGCCGGGCGCTACGCGGCGTCGATCGGCGACATGGCCGGCGCGCAGGCCCGGGCCGAATCGCTGGTGCAAGGCATGCGCGGTAACTTGAAGAGCACGACGCAGATCTTTCTGCAGATGCTGCTGCTGCACGACTATTCGCCGCAGCAAATGGTCAAGGTCAAGGCCAACAGCGTGGCTACCGACGCGGCGATCCGCACGCTGCAGGCGCAGGCGCGTGCGGCCAGCGCGGCCAACGCGCGGTTTCGCGCCGCCGCGGTCATCGCGCAGCGCGTCAACGTCGCCGTGGGGGTGCTGGCGCTGCTGCTGGCCGCGCTGATGGCGTGGTGGATTTCGCGCGGAATCGCCGCGCCGCTGCACGACGCGGTCGCGGTGACGCGGCGCGTCGCCGACGGCGACCTCGCGGTGCGCGTGGCCGCGCGGGGCCGCGACGAGACCGGGCAACTGCTCGGTGCACTGGCCGAAATGGTCGCGCGCCTGGGGCGTGTACTCGGCCAGGTGCGCGGCGGCGCCGACGGCATCGCCGCGGCGTCGTCGCAGATCTCGGGGACTTCGGCCAGCCTGTCGCAGGCCACCGCGCAACAGGCCGGGTCGGTCGAGCAGACGCTCACCACGGTCGCGCAGGCCGCGCAGTCGATCGGCCGCACCGCCGAGCGCGCGCAAGAGACGGAAGCGATTGCCGACGAAGCGGCCAGGGAGGCGCAGGGCGTCGGCGACGCGGTGCGCGAGACGGTCGATGCGATGCGCACGATCGCCGAGCGCATCGTGGTGATCGACGAGATCGCCTACCAGACCAACATGCTGGCGCTGAACGCGGCGATCTAGGCCGCGCGCGCCGGCGC
>JAJZHS010000143.1 GCA_021798395.1 Pseudomonadota bacterium | reverse complement strand
CTGCGTGCGTCACCGCCCCCCCCTCCCGCGCCGCTTCGGCGATCGCCTGTGCGGCCAGCGCCGCGGTCGGGCGCAGCAGCTGCGCGTGCAGATCGGCGAACCGCGCCTTCAGTTCGGCGCAGCGCTGCGCGTCGTCGAGCAAGCCCAGCGCCGCATCGGCCAGCTGCTGCGGCGTGCACGCATGCTGCAGCAGCTCGGGAACCAGCGACGCGCCGGCGAGAATGTTCGGCAGTCCGACCCAAGGCAGATAGCCGCGATCCTTCATCAGCCACCACGACAGCGCCGGCAGCCGGTAGCCGATGACCATCGGCGCCTTGCACAGCGCGCATTCGAGCGTCGCGGTGCCGCTGGCCACCAGCGCCAGGTCGCACGCGCTCAGCGCGGTGCGCGCCTGTCCGTCGAGCCACTGCACCTGCAGCTGCGGCCAGGCCCGCGCCTGTTCGCGCAACGGCGCAGCCAGCGCCGGATGCGCCACCGGGACGACGATGCGCGCGCCGCGCCGCTGCTGCAGCTGCGCGGCGGCACCGAGAAACGCCGCCCCGATATGGCCCACCTCGCCGGCGCGGCTTCCGGGCAGCACCGCGATCAGCGGCGCATGCGGGTCGACTCCCAGCGCCGCGCGCGCCGCGGCCCGGTCGGGTTGCATCGCGATCGCCTCGGCCAGCGGATGCCCGATGTAGCTGGCGCGCACGTGGGTTCCGGCGTACAGGGCAGGCTCGAACGGGAACACGCACAGCAGATGGTCGACGGCGCGCTCGATGCGCCGGATGCGGCCTCGCCGCCAGGCCCAGATCGACGGGCTGACGAAGTGCACCGTCGGCACGCCGGCGGCGCGCAGCCTCTGCTCGAGCGCAAGGTTGAAGTCCGGCGCGTCGACGCCGACGAACACCGCGGGCGGCTCGCGCAGCAGGCGCCTGCGCAAGCGCGCGCGCATGTGCAGCAGCTCGGGCAGACGCGGCAGCACCGCGGCGAAACCGTTGACCGCCAGGCGCTCCAGCGGCCACCAGCTCTGCAGCCCCTCGCGCTGCATCTCGGCGCCGCCGATCCCGGCCGCGCGCCACTGCGGACGCAGCGCGCGCAGCGCATGCAGCACGTGGCCGGCCAGCAGGTCGCCCGACGCCTCGCCGGCGACCATCACGAGTTCGGGCGCCATCGCCGCGACGCCGGGCGCGCTCAGGGGCGCACGATCCCGCGGGTGCTGGAGGCGACGAAGTCGACCAGCCGCGCGAGGTCGGCGTCGCTGTCCGGATGCGTCGCGCGCAGCGCCCGCAACGCCTGCAGCGCAGCGTCCAGCGCGAGCCCGCGGCGGTACAGCAGGCGATACGCATCGCGCAGCGTGGCGATGCGCGTGGGCGCGAAGCCGCGGCGGCGCAAACCCTCGGCGTTGATGCCGTGCGGACGCGCCGGGGTTCCGGCAAGCATCACGTACGGGGGAACGTCCTGCGTCACCGCCGAGCCGACTCCGGTCATCGCGTGCGCGCCGACGTGCACGAACTGGTGCACCCCGGTCAGACCGCCGAGAATGGCCCAGTCGCCGACGTGCACGTGGCCGGCGAGCTGCGTGCAGTTGGCCAGCACGGTGTTGTCGCCGACCCGGCAGTCGTGCGCCACGTGCACGTAGGCCATGATCCAGTTGTCGTCGCCGATTCGGGTCAGCCCGCCGTCCTGCACCGTGCCCAGATTGACACTGCAATACTCGCGGAACGTGTTGCGGTCGCCGATCTCCAGCGCGGTCGGCTCGCCGGCGTACTTCTTGTCCTGCGGGACTGCGCCGATCGAGCAGAACGCGTGAATCCGGTTGTCGCGCCCGATGCGCGTTCGCCCCTGCACGCAGACGTGCGGGCCGATCCGGGTGCCGGCGTCGATCCGCACCTGCGATCCGATGACGCAATACGGGCCGATCTCGACGTCGGCGGCGAGTTCGGCGCCCGCATCGACGAGCGCGCTCGGATGGATCAGGCTCACGCTCGCCCCGTCAGTCGATGACACGTTCGGTGCACATCAGCTCGGCCTCGGCGGCGACCTCGTCGCCGACCCGCGCGCAGGCCTCGAATTTGTAGATGTTGCGCATGCGGCGGCTGATCGCGACGTCGAGCATCAGTTGGTCGCCGGGCTCGACCGGGCGCTTGAAACGCGCCCCGTCGATGCCGACCAGGTAGTACACCGAGTTGTCGTCGGCCGTCATGTCCAGGGTGCCGAAGGCGAGGATTCCGGCGGCCTGCGCCAGCGCCTCCAGGATCAGCACGCCGGGCATGATCGGCTTGACCGGGAAATGCCCGGTGAAGTACGGCTCGTTGAAGCTCACGTTCTTGTAGGCAAGAATGCGCCGGCCCTTTTCGAACGCAACCACGCGGTCGACGAGGAGGAACGGGTAGCGGTGCGGCAGAAGCTTCTGGATCTGGTTGATATCGAAGACGGTCATGGCTTGTCTTGGCGTTCTTGATCGTGCGCCTCGAGCTCCTGCTCGAGTTTGCGGACCCGCGCGCGCAGCGCCGCCAGATGGCGCAGCGCCGCGGCGTTGGCGGTCCAGTTGTCATGGTCGTCGAGCGGGAACGCGCCGGTGTAGTGGCCGCGGCGGCGAACCGAGCGCGACACCAGCGACATGCCGCCGATGATCACGTGATCGGCGATTTCCAGGTGCCCGGCGATTCCCACGCCGCCACCGATCAGGCAGTACGCGCCGATGCGCGCGCTGCCCGAAATGCCCACGCAGCCGGCGATCGCGGTATGCGCGCCGATGCGCACGTTGTGCGCGACCTGCACCAGATTGTCGATCTTGACGCCGTCGTCGATCACCGTGTCGTCGAGCGCGCCGCGGTCGATCGTCGTGTTGGCGCCGATTTCGACGTCGTCGCCGATCAGCACCCGCCCGGTCTGCGGGATCTTCACGCCGGCGCCGCGCTCGTCGCGCGCGAAGCCGAACCCGTCGGCGCCGATCACCGCGCCGGAGTGCACGATGCAGCGCGCCCCGAGGCGGCAGCCGTGCAGCACCACCGCACGCGGCTCCAGCACGGTGCCGTCGCCGAGGCGCGCGTCGCGGCCGACGAAACTGCCGGCGCCCAGCACCACGCCGTCACCCAGCACGGCGCCGGCCTCGACCACCGCGCCCGCGGCGACGCTGCAGCCGTCGCCCAGCACGGCGGTGCCGTCGACCCACGCCCCCGCGTGCAGGCCCGGGGGCGGCGCCGGCGTCTGGCGCGCCGCGAACCACTGCGCGCAGCGCGCGTAGTACAGGTACGGGTCGTCGACGACGATCGCCGCCGGGAGCCGCGCCGCCCGTTCGGCGCACGCGCGCGGAACGATCACGCATCCGGCCTGCGTGTCGTCGATCTGAGCCGCGCCTGAGGCCTGGCTGAGAAAGGCCAGTTCGTCGGGCGCGGCGCGCTGCAGCGGCGCAATGCGCCGCAGCAGCCGCGTGCCGTCGCCGAGCAGGGTGCCGCCGAAACGCGCGACCAGATCGGCCGCGCGCGCCGCGTGCCCGTCCGCCACGCCCGCGTCCACGTTCACTTCGCGGTCGATGCGTCGAGCGCCTTCAACACCTTGCCGGTGATGTCGATGCGCGGATTCACGTAGACCGCGTCCTGGAAAATGATGTCGTAGTTGCCCTGTTCGGCGACCTGCTTGACGACCTTGTTCGCCTTGTCGAGCACTTGCGCGAGCGCCGCGTTGCGCTTGGCGTTCAGGTCCTCGCCGAATTCGCGCTGCTTGCGCTGGAAGTCGCGATTCATGTCGGCGAGCTGCTGCTGCAGTGCCGCGCGATCGGCGTCAGACATCACCGGTCCGTCCTTCTCCAGCTTCTGGCTCAGCGCCTTGATGCGCGCGGCGCGGTCCTGCAGGTCCTTCTCGCGCTGGGAAAACTCGCTCTGCAGCTTCTGCTGCGCGGCTTTCGCCAGCAGCGATTCCTTCAGGATGCGCTCGGTGTTGATGAAACCGATCTTGCCCGAACCGGCGCTTTGCGCCGACGCCGGCAGCGGCGCGAGCAGACACAGCGAGCAGCCGACGGCGATCGCGCCGCGACGAAAAGCCTGAATCATGGTGGTCATGGTGCGTCTCAGAATGCGGTACCGACGGTGAACTGGAAGGCCTGGAGCTTGTCGGTCGGCTTGTCGCGAAGGGGTCGCGCGATGCTGAATTTCAACGGGCCGATCGGCGAGATCCACGACAGCGCCAGACCGGCCGACACCCGCAGATCGCCCAGGCTCATCTTCTGCCCTGCGCCCCAGACGTAGCCGCTGTCGACGAAGGTCGACAACCGCAGGCTGCGGTCGGCTCCGCTGCCCGGGAACGGAAACTGGTATTCGATGTCGCCGACCGCCAGACGTCCGCCGCCCAAGGCGTTGCCTTGCGCGTCCTGCGGGCCCAGCGAGCTCTGCTGGAAGCCGCGCACCGTGCCGATGCCCCCGGCGTACAGGTTCTTGAACACCGGCAGCGGCCGGCCGTTCAAGCCGCTGGCGTAGCCCAGCATGCCGTTGAACGCGAGGTTGGTCATTCGCGTCACCGGAACGTACTGCTGGTACTGATAGCTGGCGCGGAAGTAGCGCAGGCTGCTGAGCGGGCTGTATTCGGCGCTCAGCGCCTGGAAGCGCCCATCGGTGGGCACCAGCGCGCTGTTGCGGCTGTCGCGCTGCCAACCCAGCGTCAGCGGGATTCCCGACGACACGTCACCGAATTCGTTGGCGTACGCGATGTACGACGCCGGCGCGCCCGGGGCCAGGCTGAGGCGATATTCCTCGAAGCCCAGCCCGAAGAACACGCGGTCGAGTTCGGTGAATGGCACGCCGAGCTGCACGCTGAAGCCCGGCGTCTTGATCGTGTAGTTGTAGCCCTGGCTCGAATACGGCTGGATGGTCCGGTAGTAGACGTTGTACGTCCGGCTGATGCCGTCGCGCGTGAAATACGGGTTGGTGGTCGACAACGCCAGCGTCCGGTAGTAGCTGGACGTGTTCAGGTCGATGCTGAAGTTGTTGCCGCTGCCGAAAATGTTGTCCTGGCTCAGCGAGGCGTTGAACGACAGCCGGTTGGCGCTGGAGAAGCCCACGCCCAGACCCAGCATGCCGGTGGGCTTTTCCTCGACCTTCATGTCCAGGTCGACCTCGTCGCTGCTGCCGGGAACCTCGCGCGTGCCCAGCTTGACGCTCTTGAAGTAGCCCAGCCGGTCGACGCGGTCGCGCGACAGTTTGATGCGGCCGGCGTCGTACCAGGCGTCCTCGAACTGGCGGAACTCGCGCCGGATGACTTCATCGCGCGTGCGGGTGTTGCCGGAAATGTCGATCCGGCGCACGTACACGCGCTGACCGGGGTCGGCGTCGATCGTGAAGGACACGGTGTGGTGGACGCGGTCGATCACGGGCACCGGCTGCACGCGGGCGAAGGCGAATCCGTACTCGCCGAACTTGTTCTCCATCGCCTTGACGGTATCGGCCAGTTCCTGCGCGCTGTAGATCTGGCCCGGCTTGAGCTTGACCAGGGCGCGGAATTCGTCGGTCAGTCCCAGGTAGTCGCCCTGCAGCTTGAACCCGGAGACGACGTACTTGGCCCCCTCGTTGATGTTGACCGTGATGTACACGCTGTCCTTGTCGGGCGACAACGCGACTTGCGCCGACTGCAGCTGGAAGTCCAGGTAGCCGCGATCGACGTAATACGAGCGCAGGGTCTCGAGGTCGGCGTTGAGCTTCGCGCGCGAATACTGGTCGGCCTTCGTGTACCAGCTCAGCCAGCCCGGAGTGGACAGCGTGAACAGGCCCAGCAGCGTGCGCTCGCTGAACACCTTGTTGCCGACGATTTTGATCGACCGGATCTTCGCCACCGCGCCTTCGTCCACGGTGAACAGCACGTTGACGCGGTTGCGCGGCAGCGGCGTCACCGTGGTCGTGACCTTGGCCGCGTAGTAGCCCTTGGCCAGGTATTGCTGCTTGAGTTCGCGCACCGCGCCGTCGACCAGAGCCTGGTCGTACGGATGCGCCGACGCCAGCCCGGCGCCGGTGAGCGCCTCCAGCAGCTTCTTCTTGTCGAATTCCTTGGTCCCCGAGAACGTGATGTCGGCGATCACCGGACGCTCCTCGACGACCACGGTGACCACGTCGCCGGCCGTGCGGATGCTCACGTTCTTGAACAGTCCGGTGGCGAACAGCGCGCGGATCGCCGCCGCGCCCGCCTCGGGAGAATACGTGTCGCCGACGCGAAACGGCAGGTAGCTGAACACCGTCCCGGGTTCGGTCCGCTGCAGTCCGTCGACGCGGATGTCCTTGATGACGAATGAATCGGCGGCGTGGGCCTGGGCGCAGACGGCGGCCAGCACGACCACCGCGGTGCCCTGCAATGCGTGACGGAACCTCAAGTTAACCTCGATCTGGGATCAGTGGATGGGCCCGGCCAGACGGGCGAAGTCGTTGTACAGCGCGATCGCCATCAGCATCACGATCAGCGCCACCCCTGCTTGCTGCAGCAGCATCTGCACGCGCTGCGGCAGCGGCCGACGGGTCAAGGCTTCCACCGCATAATACAGGAGATGCCCCCCGTCCAAGACCGGGATCGGCAGCAGGTTCAGCACGCC
>JAJZHS010000142.1 GCA_021798395.1 Pseudomonadota bacterium | reverse complement strand
GTGGTCATCAAGGGTGTGGCGCGCCAACTCGGCGAGGCCGCCGGCGACCTGCGCATGTACGCCGTGGCCGAGCGCCTGGAAGCGGTCATGAAGCGCGAGAAGAACATGTTTCCGAACCTGGACTGGTTCAGCGCGGTGAGCTATTCGTTGATGGGCGTGCCGACGGCGATGTTCACGCCGCTGTTCGTCATTTCGCGCACCAGCGGCTGGAGCGCGCACATCATCGAGCAGCGTCTCGACGGCAAGATCATCCGCCCGAGCGCCAACTACACCGGCCCGGAAGACCAGGCCTTCGTGTCGCTGCAGCAACGTCCCTGAAGAGCGCACCATGAACACCGGATACCGCAAGAAGCTTCCCGGCACCGATCTCGACTATTTCGACGCCCGCGCCGCGGTCGACGCCGTCCGTCCGGGCGCCTGGGACGGGTTGCCGTACACCGCGCGCGTGCACGCCGAGAATCTGGTGCGGCGCTGCGACCCGCAACTGCTGCGCGAATACCTGGCGCAAATCGTCGAGCGGCGCCGCGAGCGCGACTTCCCGTGGTTTCCGGCGCGCGTGGTGTGCCACGACATCCTCGGCCAGACCGCGCTGGTCGACCTGGCCGGGCTGCGCGATGCCATCGCCGCGCAGGGCGGCGACCCGGCCAAGGTCAATCCGGTGGTTCCGGTGCAGCTGATCGTCGACCACTCGCTGGCGGTGGAATGCGGCGGCTTCGACCCAGACGCGTTCGCCAAGAACCGTGCCATCGAGGACCGGCGCAACGAGGACCGCTTCCACTTCATCGAGTGGACCCGGCTGGCGTTCGAAAACGTTGACGTCATCCCGCCGGGCAACGGAATCATGCACCAGATCAACCTGGAGCGCATGTCGCCGGTGGTCCACGCGCAGGACGGTGTCGCTTTCCCCGACACCCTGGTCGGAACCGACAGCCACACCCCGCACGTCGACGCGCTGGGTGTGATCGCCGTGGGCGTCGGCGGGCTGGAGGCGGAGAACGTGATGCTCGGGCGCGCGTCGTGGATGCGGCTGCCCGACATCGTCGCCGTCGAACTGTCCGGGCGCCCGCAGCCGGGCATCACGGCGACCGACATCGTGCTCGCGCTGACCGAATTCCTGCGCAAGTCCAAGGTCGTCGGCGCGTACCTGGAGTTCCGCGGCCCGGGCGCCGCGGCGCTGACCCTGGGCGACCGCGCGACCATTTCGAACATGGCGCCGGAGTACGGCGCCACCGCGGCGATGTTCGCCATCGACCAGCAGACCCTCGACTACCTGAAGCTGACCGGGCGCAGCGCCGAACAGGTCGCGCTGGTCGAGACCTATGCGAAGCAGGCCGGCCTGTGGGCCGACACCCTGCTCGATGCCGAGTACGAGCGCACCCTGCGCTTCGACCTGTCCAGCGTGGTGCGCAACCTCGCCGGGCCGTCGAACCCGCACGCGCGGGTGGCGACCAGCGAGCTGGCCGCGCGCGGCATCGCCGCGCCGTGGACGCGCGAGCCCGGGCGCATGCCCGACGGCGCGGTGATCATTGCCGCCATCACCAGCTGCACCAATACCAGCAACCCGCGCAATGTCATCGCCGCCGGGCTGCTGGCGCGCAACGCCAACCGCGTCGGCCTGACGCGGCAGCCGTGGGTCAAGACGTCGTTGGCTCCGGGCTCCAAGGCGGTGCGGCTGTACCTGGAGGAAGCCGGGCTGCTCGGCGAGCTCGAGCAGCTCGGTTTCGGCATCGTCGGCTACGCCTGCACCTCGTGCAACGGCATGTCGGGCGCGCTCGATCCGGCGATCCAGCAGGAAATCGTCGACCGCGACCTCTACGCCACCGCGGTGCTGTCGGGCAACCGCAATTTCGACGGCCGCATTCACCCGTACGCCAAGCAGGCCTTCCTCGCCTCGCCGCCGCTGGTGGTGGCGTACGCCCTCGCCGGAACCGTGCGCTTCGACATCGAACGCGACGTGCTCACGGTGGTCGACGGGCGCGAGATCCGCCTGCAGGACATCTGGCCCGACGACGCCGAAATCGATGCCCTGGTGCGCAGCGCGGTCAAGCCGGAGTTCTTCCGCCAGGTCTACGAGCCGATGTTCGCCATCCGCGACGACCGCGGCGCGCGCGTCAGCCCGCTGTACGCGTGGCGCGAGCGCTCGACCTACATCCGCCGCCCGCCGTACTGGGAAGGCGCGCTGGCCGGCGAGCGCAGCCTCAAGGGCATGCGGCCGCTTGCGATCCTGCCCGACAACATCACCACCGACCACTTGTCGCCGAGCAACGCCATCCTGCCGACCAGCGCCGCCGGCGAGTACCTGACCAAGATGGGCCTGCCCGAGGAGGACTTCAACTCCTACGCCACCCACCGCGGCGACCACCTGACCGCGCAGCGCGCCACCTTCGCCAACCCGACGTTGAAGAACGAGATGGTGCGCAACGCCGACGGCAGCGTGCGCGCCGGCTCGCTGGCGCGCGTCGAGCCCGACGGCCGGGTGATGCGCATGTGGGAGGCGATCGAGACCTACATGCAGCGCCGCCAGCCGCTGATCATCGTCGCCGGCGCCGACTACGGCCAGGGCTCCTCGCGCGACTGGGCGGCCAAGGGCGTTCGGCTGGCCGGGGTCGAGGCCATCGCCGCCGAGGGTTTCGAGCGCATCCACCGCACCAACCTGATCGGCATGGGCGTGCTGCCGCTGCAGTTCGAGCCCGGCACCACGCGGCTGACGCTGGGCCTGGACGGCACCGAGACCTACGACGTGGTCGGCAAGCCGGCGCCGCGCGCCAGCCTGACGCTGGTCGTGCACCGGAGCGACGGCAGCGCGCTGCGGGTGCCGGTGACCTGCCGCCTCGACACCGCCGAGGAAGTGTCGATCTACGAGGCCGGCGGCGTGCTGCAGCGTTTCGCGCAGGATTTCCTGGCCGCGTCGAAGGCCGCCTGAACCCCACGGAGTCGAGCATGTCGCAAGTTCCGCAGATCCGCATTCCCGCCACCTACATGCGCGGCGGCACCAGCAAGGGCGTGTTCTTCCGCGTCGACGACCTGCCCGCGGCGGCGCGCGTGCCGGGGCGCGCGCGCGACCGCCTGCTGCAACGGGTGATCGGCAGCCCCGATCCGTACGCCAAGCAGATCGACGGCATGGGCGGCGCGACCTCGAGCACCAGCAAGACGGTGCTCATCGGCCGCAGCAGCCGGCCCGGGCACGACGTCGACTACCTGTTCGGCCAGGTGGCGATCGACACCGACTTCGTCGACTGGAGCGGCAACTGCGGCAACCTGTCGGCCGCCGTGGGTCCGTTCGCGATCGCCGCCGGGCTGGTCGACGGCGCGCCGCGCGACGGGGTCGCGGTGGTGCGCATCTGGCAGGCCAACATCGGCAAGACCATCGTCGCCCACGTGCCGATGCGCGACGGCCAGGTGCAGGAGACCGGCGACTTCGAGCTCGACGGCGTGACCTTCCCGGCCGCCGAGGTGCAGCTCGAGTTCCTCGACCCGGCGGCCGACGACGACGGTGGCGGCGGCGCGATGTTTCCCACCGGCCACGTCGTCGACACCCTCGACGTTCCCGGCGTCGGCAGCTTCCCCGCCACGCTGATCAACGCCGGAATCCCGACCATTTTCCTCAACGCCGCCGACCTCGGCTACACGGGCACCGAGTTGCAGGGCGCGATCAACGGCGACGCCGCGGCGCTGCAGCGCTTCGAGACCATCCGCGCGCATGGCGCGCTGCGCATGGGTCTGATCAGCAGCCTGGAGCAGGCCGCAACCCGGCAGCACACGCCGAAGGTGGCTTTCGTCGCGCCGCCGGCCGCCTACGTCGCCTCCAGCGGCAAGCCGGTGGCCGCGACCGACGTCGACGTGCTGGTGCGCGCCATGTCGATGGGCAAGCTGCACCACGCCATGATGGGCACCGCGGCGGTGGCCATCGGCACCGCGGCGGCGATTCCCGGCACCCTGGTCAACCTGGCCGCCGGCGGCGGCGCGCGCTCCAGCGTGCGCTTCGGCCATCCGTCGGGCACGCTGCGCGTCGGCGCCGAGGCGCGGCGCGAAGGCGCCGACTGGGTGGTGACCAAGGCGCTGATGAGCCGCAGCGCGCGGGTGCTGATGGAGGGCTGGGTGCGGGTGCCGGGCGACGCGTTCTGAGGCTCTGCGGCGGCAGCGTGGCGCCAGTCGGCGCGCGGCCACCCACCGGCCGGATCAGCTCTGACCGGTGCTTTGCACGCAGCGGCCGGTCTGCAGCCAGTACAGCACCGGGTCGCCCTTCGCGTCGGGCGGCTCCGACGGCATGCGCGCGCCGTGGGCGCGGAACTCGACCGTCGCGTCGCCGCGCCCGGTGTTGCCGCTGCTGTCGACGAACCAGTCGCGCAGCGACGGGCACGGCAGCTTGAACTGCGCGGTACGCACGGTCAGGTCGACGATGTCGGTGCCGCCGCCGACCGGAGTCAGCTCGGCTGAAATCGCCGCCGCGCCGTAGCGCGCAAGCAAGGCCTCGAGCGGCTGGCCGTCGAAGGTCTTGAACGGTTGCAGGTAGTGATCCAGCGCCGGACCGACGACCGGGTCGGCCAGTGCCGGGGTTGCGCACAGCGCAACGGCGGCCAGCAGCGAGAGGCAGTGTGTGCGCATCGCGGACGTCTCCTGGGTGTCGCGGCTACTTGAGCAGAAAGCCGCCCGGCTGTCAACGCGCGACCGGGCGGGGCACGGCCCGGCGCGCCTCGTGCGCGGCTCACGCCGGCTTCACGCGCGCGTCGGCGCTGGCCGTCTAGACTGCAAGGCCGCGTGCGGCAGCAGGGTCCGCGCGCCATCGGCAGAGCAGGAACGGCAATGCAGCGCACACAATGGTTCTGGCTGTTCGGCTTGGCGCTGGCCTGCGCGCCGGCCGTCAGCAACGCAGCGGCAGTCTTCACCGACGGCAAGGGTTACCAGACGCTGGCGTCGCCGCAGCCGGTGAGCCCGGCGGGCAAGATCGTCGTGCTCGAGTTCTTCAGCTACGGCTGCGGCCATTGCGCGCAGTTCGAGCCGGAGCTTGAAGCGTGGGCACGCAAGCTGCCGCCCCATGTGGTGCTCGAACGGGTCCCGGTCGCCCTGGCGCCGCGTTTCGAGTCGCAGCAGCGGCTGTATTACGCCTTGCGCGCGCTGGGCAAGGTCGACGCGTTGCAGCAACGCGTGTTCGACGCGGTCACGCGCCAGCGCGCCGGCCTTGACACGCCCGAGGCGATGGCGACCTGGCTGCAGGCGCACGGTGTGGCGCGCAAGGCCTTCCTCGATGCCTACGATAGTTTCGCAGTCCAGATGCAGGCGCGCCGCGCCGGCCAGATGGCGGCCGCCTACCGGATCTCCGGCGTGCCGGCGATGGCCGTGCAGGGCCGCTATCTGGTCACGCCCGGCATGGAGCAGACGTCGACCATGCCGGCGGTGCTGCAGGCCGTCGACAGTCTGATCGCGCGCGTGGCCGCCGCAGGCTGACGCGGCGCGGCCTCAGTCGCGCTTTGCGGGGACCTGCTGCATTGTGCCTGCTGCGTTATATTCGGATGAATACAACCCGAATAGACCGGGATCATTGACCTACCGGAGGAGCTTGCGATGCAGCATCGACGTCATTTCGTTCGCCGTGTCCTGGCCTTGGCGCTGGCGCTGTCCGGCGCTGTGCCGGTCCTGCCCGCGCACGCGGCCGAACCGGTGCTCGCGGTGGCCTATGCCGGTTCGATGGGCGCGTTGATGGACAAGGCGCTGGGGCCGGCGATCGCGCGCGAGGCCCACGTCCAGTTCCAGGGCCGCGGCGCCGGAGCCTACGCCTTGGCGCATCTGCTGGCCGCGCGCAAGCTGCGCGCCGACGTGTTCGTCTCGATCACCCCGGGCCCGATCGCCGTGCTGCGCGAAGCCGGGCTGGTCGACGCAGCAGTGCCGGTGGCCAGCACCGAGATGGTCATTGCCTACAGCCCCGACGGTCCGCACGCGGCGGCCTTCCGCGAGGCCGCGGCCGGCCGGCTGCCGTGGTACCAGGTGCTCGAGCGCCCCGGTGTGCGCTTCGGTCGCACCGATCCGACGACCGACCCGCAGGGACGCAATATCGTGTTTGCGATGCTGCTGGCGCAGCGCTACTACCGGCAACCGGGTCTGGCGCACCGGCTGCTCGGCGATTTCCAGCACAACGCGGCGCAGATCTTCGCCGAGCCGTCGCTGCTGAGCCGGCTGCAAAGCGGTCAGATCGACGCCTCGTCGGGCTACCGCAGCGCGGTGATCTCGCACAAGCTGCCCTATATCGCTTTGCCCAGGCAGATCAACCTCAGCGATCCGTCGCAGCAGTCCGGCTGGTACGACAAGGTGCATTTCAGCATCACCGGTGCCGGCGGCAAGGTCGCGCAGCTGTCGACGCAGCCGCTGGTGTTCTATGCTGCGGTGCTGAAGAACGCGGGCAATCCGCACGCCGGCAAGGCGTTCATCCGCTTGATGCAGGGAGCGCAGGGACAGCAGATGTTCAAGGCCTATGGCTACAGCCGCCCGAAGGGCGGCGCATTGCGGTGACGTGCGGCCACGCGGCCGATTTCGGGCGCGCATGCCGAATCCGGCGTTCGACGCGGCGCTGACCGCGCGCCTGGGCGCGCGCGCGGCGC